>NZ_CP117779.1 GCF_028657905.1 Burkholderia sp. FERM BP-3421
CGCCGGGTGATCGAAGGGGTAGCTGTCGGCGCGCAGTGCGCGCCCGATACGCCGCTGATCCTGCAGCCGGCCGGCACCAAGCGGCGGCTGATCACGGACTGCTATCGGGAGCCGCTTCGCGTGGTACTTCTACGGGCCGCACGGCAAGCTGATCTTGAGCGGCCAGATGGAACGTGTCCTGGAGGTGGCTGAGGCCGGCTTGATCGTTTTGCTGGAGCACGACTATCAGGTGCTGCGGCGCTGGGCCGACAACACATACAGTTTCTGAGCAACGGCACATGGGCGGGAGTGGATGTGACCGGTAGACTAGGCAGCCAAAAACGACCGGAGTAGAAAAACATGGCAGCGAAAAAAGCGACGTATGCGGAAATGGTGGCGCAGATTGAAGTGATGCAAGGGAAGGCCGCGGAGGTGCGGGCCGCCGAAATCAAGGAAGTGATCGCCGACGTCCGCGCGAAGGTAGCCGCTTATGGGCTGACCGAGAAAGACGTGTTCGGGCGCCAGCGCACGGGCAGCACACCGAGCGGTCGTAAAGCGACGACGCCGAGCGTACCGAAGTATCGCGATCCGAAATCCGGCGCGACTTGGTCCGGAAAAGGGCGCGCGCCGGCCTGGATCGCACAGGCGAAAAATCGAAATCGCTTCCTGATCAAGGAGTGAATCCACGCTGTGATCTGATTCTCTGCGCACACTCGATCGAGCACGCGGTCACGGATCTGGCCTATGAGTCGGCTCGCTCCGTCGTCCGTCTTCGACCAGTACCAGGGGCGCTTCGAAAGCGGCTTGCTGCGTCGTGTGACGCAGTTTCACTATGGCCGGCGGGGGAAGGTCCTGATGTCCGACGTGACCCGTCGCGAGGTGCTGAACCACCTGATCCGAGCCTCGCTCGGTCGACGATTCCCTGAATCAACTGCTACGCGACGCCGAAGCCGCGCAGCGGGTGACGCCTGGGCGCATCGCGCAGTTGATCAAGGACCTGGGCGATCCGGCCGTCGAGGGGGCGGCGCCCGGCATGACGACTTCACCGATTGCAAGCACAGATATTTAAGACGGATGAAGACATTTTCCCATTTGGAAACAATGCTCCATTTGGAGCGCTTTGCTGACCGGCGGGAATTTCTGGCCCCATGGCCCTTCGGCAAACGCATCCAGTTCGGCCTGCGCGGCTTCTGCACTCGGGGCGGTATAAATCGGCCGAATCGCGGCAGCAAGCGATCGGCGATCTTTCCAGCTTGCGTAATCGAGGCTGTTTCGGATCAGGTGGACGATGCAGGTTTGCAGCGTCGTGGCTGGAAACACCGCTGCCAGCGCTTCGGGCATGCCCTTCAGCCCGTCGGTTACGGCAATCAGGATGTCGGCCACGCCTCGTGTCTTCAGATCGTTGAACACCTTCATCCAGAACTTGGCGCCCTCGGTGCTCTCGATCCACAGGCCCAGAATGTCGCGCGTGCCGTCGGGCAGAATACCCAGCGCCAGATAGACGGCCTTGTTACGCACGACAGCGTCTTCGCGAATCTTCACGCGCAGCGCGTCGAAGAACACGACTGGATACATCGGTTCGAGCAGCCGGGCTTGCCAGGCCGTGACTTCGGCCATGACCTCGTCGGTTACCGAACTGATGAAATCGGGAGACACCTCGGTACCGTAGCTCTCTGCCAGAAACGCTTGAATCTCGCGTACGCTCATGCCGCGCGCGTACATCGCGATGATGCGCTCATCGAAACCGGTAAAGCGGCGCTCGTGCTTGGGAATCAGGATTGGCTCGAAGCTACCGTCGCGATCACGAGGCACTTCGACCCGGACCGGGCCGCGCTCCGTCATGACCGTCTTGCCGCTGGCACCGTTGCGCTCGTTGGCCTGTCCAGGTGGTTTGGGCTGTCCGGACGGGTAACCCAGGTGCAAATTCATCTCAGCACCCATGGCGCGCTCGATGAGTGCCTTGTTGAAGGCCAGCATCAGGTTCTGCACCTCGGCTGGCGTCATTGGACCAGTAACCAACTGGTCAAGCAGTTCTTTGGGCAGGTCCGGCAGCGGGCCCCGCTCCGCCGCCTGCGCAGCGGCTGTTCGTTTTTTCGGCATCGGCATATCCATGACTTTTACCTCTCATGATATGCCCCGCCCACAAAATCCCGCACAGGTCCACGTGTTCCGGGGCGCTGATCGAAAGGACCTTGTCGATGACGCCCACGATGATGGTCGCCGTCTACTCAAGAAGCTCCTTGGCTTTCCCGATCAGGTAAATTACAACATCTCGGAAATGTAAAAGCATGACTTCCGAAACGACGGGCTACGTCGCCCTTGTTGCGCAACTAGAAGCACTGGACGCGCAGATCAAGGTGCTACGCGAAGTTGAACGCGACGCGGCGATCGGGCAGATCAAGGCGCTGATGAAAGAGTTCGATATCAGTGTTGTGGATCTGCAAGAGCGAGTACTGCAAAAGCGCACCGCGAAGCGCATGTCGACGGGCCCGAAATACCGCGACCCAACGGCAGGTAGAACTTGGTCTGGCCGTGGTCGGCAGCCGGCTTGGCTCGGTGACGATCCTGCCGCATTCCTAGTTCAGCCCGACCTGCTCGGCATCTGAAACGACGTGCTCCTGCTGGCCCTTGCCTGACGCAACGAGGATTTGGGAAAACCTGCAGGCGGTCTGGCGTAAACTGGATATCGCAAAACAACCGGAGTGAAAATCTATGGTGGCGAGAAAGCGAACGTTGTCGGACGTGAAGGCCCAGATTGAAGCGCTGGAAGCTGAGGCTGAGGCGTTGCGAGCTGCGGAAATCAAGGAGGTGATTGCTGACGTGCGCGCCAAGGTAGCCGCTTATGGGCTGACCGAGAAGGATGTGTTCGGGCGCCGTCGCGTCGGCGGCACACCGGGGGGCCGCAAAGTCACCACGCCGAGCATGCCAAGGTACCGCGATCCAAAATCGGGCGCTACGTGGTCCGGGAAGGGGCGCGCGCCGGCATGGATAGCAGCAGCGAAGAACCGGACGCGATTCTTGATCTCCGAGTAAATGCCGCTCGATGGCGGAGCAGCGCGATGAAAAGCATCACACCACCTACCCTTAACCTGGCCGATTGGGCCGTCGTGCGAAACGAACTGATTGACTCCGACCAAGCGGTGCGTGACGACTTCTTTGAGAGCGTGCAAAGCTTGGGGAGGCTCCCAGAGAGGGAGCGGCTTCGCCTGGAGTACGCTGTGCGGCATCGAAACGGCGGGAGCAGATCATGCGATGGATCATCGAAGCAAGGTTGGCCGACAGCGACACGGTCATTGCCGGTGAGAGAGTTCTGGCTGTGATTGAGCGCCCTGATTGCAGTCTTGCTCAGCTGGGCCTGAGTCTCGCCGAGGGGCGGTCGCGACTGGCCAGAGTACAAGCTGAGCTGGTTTCGAATCAGGTGGAGAAGTGGCTGACGGGTCAGACCCATTGTCGACGCTGCGGCGCGCCTTGAGTCACAAGGACAGTCGACCGACGGTGCTGCGCACGATGTACGGCAAGGTGACGGTGATCAGTCCACGGCTGTGGTCATGCGCGTGCCAACGGACCGCGCGGATGCCGCGGCGTGTGGTGCATCCCTTGCCGAAAGCCCTGACCAGCCGGACCACGCCAGAGCTGGAATACCTCGAGACAAAATGGGCGACCCATCTGCCGTACCGGCTGGCCACTGCCATGCTCAAGGAAGTGCTGCCGCTGGACAAGGGGATTTCGTTCAGCGGCATTCGGGACCGGGTTCTCGCCATCGGCAAACAACTCGATGCCGAAGACATCGCGCGGCTGCCCCAGTCCGTTGCAGACGGACAGGTTCGCACATGCAACCATGTCGCCGCTGTGAGTGTCGACTCGGCGTGGCTGCGCAATTGCGATCACGGGAGAGATCCTGGTCGCCACGTGAACATTGTCGCGGGCCGTGCAACGTTCACCGATCGTCCTCCAAAAATGTATGCGTATGTGCACCGGGAGGTTATTTCGGCTGCTGCGCGACTCGATCAGTTTCTCAGCCAGAACGGCGTGGCGAGTAACGAACGCGTCACCGTGATCAGCGACGACGCAGGTGAATTTGCGAAAGCCGTCGAGGGCAGCCAGCCGCTCGGGGCCGGATCCTAGACTGGTTCCACGTCGCGATGAAGTTTCAGGCGGCGCAGCGTTCCGTGTTCGGTAGCAAGACGATCGACCCGATGGAACGGGAGTCGGTGGAGAGCGCAATCACCCATGCGAAATGGTTGGTTTGGCATGGCAAGGGCAACAAGGCATTGGAGCGGATCAAGGCGCTCGACGGTCAGTTACTGATGAGGCAAGGGTATGAATTCAGCACGCTGTGGTGGAACCTGAACACTGTCTCCGGATATCTGAGGAACAACGCGCATACGCTGGTCAACTACGGCGCACGGCATCACAGGGGGATACCGATCAGCAGCAGCATCGCGGAGTCGGCGGTGAACCAGGTCGTCAGCCATCGCATGGCGAAGAAACAACAGATGCGCTGGACGGACGAAGGGGCGCACCGTATGGTGCAGGTCAGGGTCGCGGTTCTGAACGGAGAATTCTCGCCTCGTCACATTTCGGCACTCGAGAAAGCCGCATCGCGGCAAAGCAGATGCGCTGTGGCAGCGGCGTCAGGCCGACACCGGTCAGTGAATAATTCCGGTAACGAAGAAGCCGCATTCTATAAAGAGTCCTGATGAGATCGACATCCCCAAGTTTTGCACGCTCTCACGTACATGGGATCTCATCGCTGGAGGATGCCAGACGCAGAATTGAGATCTGGCGCGAGGACGATAACGAAGCATGCCACCGCTTCGCATGGCTGCGGATGACCCCGGCGGAATTCGCTCGCCCGTGTGTCGATCTGGCCGATCCGGCCCGCCCCGGAGAGCTGGAATTTTCCAACTACGACCGGGGCGAAAATCGGGCCAGCCTCAGGGCGACTACACCTCCGCACACGCGGCCAGCACGCGGGCGACAGTCGGCGCATTCTTATCCGGGGTCGCGCGTGCCTGCCGCCAACGGGATGGCGGGTTCCGTGCCGGACCGCTTGACCAGCAGCTGTGCCAGCAGGTCGAGCCGGTTGTGGCGGAAGACGTCGGACACGCTGATCTTCTTCGCGAGACGTTGATTCAGGCGATGCACGATCTGGGTGATCTCCAGCGAATCGAGCCCGAGATCGAGCAGCGAAGTGGCATTGCCCGGGTCGTCGCCGCTCACGGTCACGATGGTCAGCAGCGTCTGGTCGATCAGTTCGCGCGCCTGTCCCAGCGTTAGCGGCGCGGCCGCGCCGGGCCCAGGGCGCGCCGGGTGCCGTTCGAGCGACAGCAGCGTATGGCGTGCTCCATCGGGTGTCTGGAACTGACCAGCCGCAAGATGCGCGCCATCGCCCGGGAGCGACGCGGTCGATGGGTGTGGTGAGACCTGAATCAGTCTGTCATACGACGGGTCGACGTACATGAGCCGGGCCAGGAACGTGCTCAGTACGTCGTGCCAGTGATCGAGCCGGCCCGCTACGGCATGCAGATCGACCAGCCTCAGCGCTCTACCGGCGGGCTGGTCGATCGCATCGGCAAGGCCGCGCACGGGCGCGGCAAGGTCGCTCCGGTTGACATAGGCCACCGCCTCGATCGTGGGTGCGGCTCCGCCGGTCTCGACCACGAACTGTCCCTCGGGGAAGCGCTGAAGCCGCTGCTGCACGAGCAGCGCGGCCTCGGCCGGCGGCAGGTTCAGTTGCGCGGCGCCAAGCTGCGCGAGCAGCGGGACATCCTCGTGCGTGGCGAACCGGATCTGGTAATCGACCGGCAGCAGGTGCTGGAACGTGATGCGGGTCATGCCGTCGTGTTTCGGAAAACGCACCAGCTCCGCGGTATGCAGACCGGCTGCGGCGGTGGCATAGACGAAGGCTTTCGCGGAGACGAGCAACTGACCGGTCAGCGCCTGGAGCGGGTCGAAGTGCAGGCTGATGCTGTCGTGCCTTGCCTCGAAGGCGAGGCGTGCCTCCAGCGCGTGTACTTCCAGCACCAGCAGCGCGTCGCGTTCGTTCAGCGCCGCGCGCCATCGGGACAGATGTTCGATCAGGCTGTCCTGCACGTCCTGCGGCGCCACGATCGCGCCGTCGCGCGTCGCATGCAGGCCGGCCGGGACCAGCGTGGGTGCGCGCGATGGTGTGGTCGGCGCACGATAGGGACGATCGTGATCGAGGAAGGAGCGCACATGCAGCAGCGGGCGGGCCGGATCATCGATGCCGGCTTCGCGCAGCGCCGCACGCAGCCCATCCGGGTCACCGATATCGCCGTGAAGGACGCGGTGCGGAACGGCCTTCTCCGTGAGCGTCCGATGCGTTGCTGCGAGTGAGGCGGGGTTGTAGTCCACGCCGACCATGGTCAGCGGGAACGTGTGCAGGACGCGGCCGCGCGGCGAGTCGTCGCGGATGCGCCGGTACAGCTCGGCGAGCAGCGATCCGTCGCCGCATCCGGTATCGACGATGCAGGCCGGCTGCTGCTCGAAGCGCTCGTCCTCAAACAGTCGCACCACCGTATCCGCGACGGATCTGAAGTAGGTCTTGTGCATCGAACCGCTGGCGAGCACGTTCAGGGTGCGGTCCACGTGATTTTCGAATGCGTCGAGACGGGCGAAGAGGGTACGCGAGTCGCCGAATATCAGCGCGTCGATCTGGTTCAACAGTGGCCGATAGGACAGCCCCAATGAGTAATTCAGCGCGTTGCGGCAGACCCATCGACCGACGTCGGTCAGGGCGAGCGAGCTCGCTTCGATGCCGTCGGACCAGTGGAACCACGCGAACAGGCGTTGGACTTCATGCTTCGCGACGGGGCTGATATCCGACAGGTCGACTGGGCCGGATGTCGCGGTGGCGGTCGCCGCGAGTCGGTTCAGCCCGACCAGGAGCGGGATGGCGACGATGCCGTCGGTGAATTCGCGAAACCAGTCTTGTTCTGAGCCGCGTCCCCGGCGCTCCAGCGCGTCGATCGCGAACGTCCACCGCGCCTCGGTGGCGTGTGTCAGATAGGCGATCGGGTCGAGCGCATACAACCCGAAGAGCGCCGGATCGAGTCCGGACAGGCGCTCGGCCACGCCATCCTGGTCGACCCAGCGGATGAGTGCCTCGTCGTGCGCAATCAGCCCGACGGCCTCGCCGATGCGCAGCGCGATGTTGAGATAGCCGGGCGCGGCACCCGTGATCGCGACCAGCTCGGCGAACGATAGGGTGCGCCGATTGCGGATCAGGCTCCATATTCCCTTGCGCTCGAGACTGTACAGGATCGGCATCAGCACATATCCGTGCGCATAGTGATTCATGATCGTCGAATTGCCGAAGGCGGCATGGTGCGACATGGTTGGCCTCGCGTGTAAGCAATGAGTCTTCCGCGGACGAAATGTCCGAACTCCGTTTCAAAAAAGGGGCGCCGGCAAAAGCGCCGGCTAGTCCATATCGGCCCGGCATGGCGGAGAGATCGAGCCGCACCTAATATTTCTAATAGGTTTTTCGCATAATCGTTTCATCTCAAAAAACTATCCGCCAAATAGAACTGGATAATCTAACACTCGCTCTTGTCATCATTTTGATGTTTGGCGAGTCGCAATATTAATCATGTTGACTTCCAGGGGGTACTGTACTACCTTGTGTTCTTCGCATGATTCTGGCGAAAAGATCTTACTTCACAAAAACACCAGATCATTATGCAATGTTTCCGTGAAAATTCCCCATTTGATACGGGGTTATTTTTCGTATTCCCGGTGCTGAATTTGATGTGATCGATTCAATCTGTGTTCGGGGTTGATCGCCGTGATGATTCGGGTGGAAACGTGCGATTCCATCGCCAGTTTCGCCGGGAAGCCGCGTAAGTACTGAGGGAGTGCTTGGCCGGGCGTGCGTGATGATGGCCCGTTCCACCCGCGTGGGTGAAATGAGGTTTCAATGGTTTTTTAAGTGTGTAAATCATGAATTTGCCATTTTTAGAATTTTAGATCGAAATCAGATCGCTCCCGATTTAATCGGGTCATCACGTTTTTCATAATGGTTCGGGGGCTATATTTTAAGCGCCCCGCGTATGAGGCGTTATTCCACGGTTCGCCTTGATGATTTTCTCGTCGATCGAAACAAGGCGAAAGCGGCAACCCCGCAATCCGGTCGACCCTAGAGTCGCCCCTCCAATCGGAGATAGCAGGGAAATTCCGGGTTTTTCAAGAAATCTCGCCACATCAGCCGAGATGCATGTCACCGGCTTCGCCGTGACATCGATGAAGAATGAATATCACCCGGCCCCGACACGTCAGGCGGCAGCGCTTGCGTCGTCGATCGGTTGTGCGCGGCGCCGTGCGAATCACGGCGCACATTTCCAATGATTCAGCCTTGGAGAAGGGAGAGACCCAGTGGCACATTCGCTTGATGTTTTTGCCGAGCAGAAGCTGAAGGAACTGAGCGCATCGAATCTGCATCGCGTCCTGACGGAAACCGATCGGAGCGAAGGCATCTGGATACGCAGGAACGGACGTCGGCTGCTCTCGTTCTCGTGCAACGACTACCTGAATCTCACGCAGCACCCCGACGTCAAGGAAGCGGCGATCGCGGCGATCCGCCGCTATGGCGTCGGTGCCGGCGCGTCACGGCTCGTGACGGGCAATCACCCGCTGTTCGCCGAACTCGAGGCGCGGCTGGCGCACCTGATGGGCATGGAAACGGCCTGCGTGTTCGGCTCGGGCTATCTGGCCAACGCGGGCATCGTGCCGGCGCTGGTCGGCAAGGACGATCTGGTTCTCGTCGATGAGCTGGCGCATGGTTGCCTGTGGGCCGGCGCGCAGTTATCCCGAGGAAAGGTCGTGCCGTTCCGGCACAACGACCTCGCGCACGTCGAGGCGCTGCTGAACGAACACCGACAGGCGCACGGCAAGGCCATTGTGCTGACTGACGGGGTCTTTTCCCAGGACGGAGACATCGCGCCGCTCGAGGAGATGGTCGCCATCGCCGATCGCTTCGATACCTGGGTCATGTCGGACGATGCGCACGGCATCGGGGTCGTGGGACAGGGGCGCGGCTCCACCTTCGCAACCGGGCGCGATGCGCGCGTGCCGCTGAAGATGGGCACGCTGGGCAAGGCGGTCGGCAGCTACGGCGGCTATCTCGCGGCGTCGGCGCCCGTGATCGACCTGATCCGCAACCGCGCGCGCACCTATGGGCTGACGACCGGGCAGCCGCCCGGAACGGTCGCGGCGACCATCGCGTCGCTCAGGATCATTGCCGACGACGCCGCGCTCGTCGCGCGGCCGCTCGAGAAAGCGAAAAAATTCGCGGCCTTGCTCGGCATGCCCGAGCCGCAGGCCCCGATCGTCCCGATCATCATCGGCGACGAGGAAGCGACGCTGAACGCGTCGCGCATGCTCGCCGAGGAAGGCTTCTTCGTGACGGCGATTCGCCCACCGACGGTGCCGCGCGGCACGGCGCGCCTGCGCATCCTGATTACCGCGAGCCATCCCCACGAGGAAATCGAGCGTCTCGCGACGCTCATCCATCAACGCGTCCCGCGCGCGCGCGCCGAGTAGCGCAGGCATCCTGGCGGCGGGAGCACGGGCCCGTCGCTATCGCGTCCCATCGATCTCGGGGGCGCCTGGTCCAGGGGGAAAACATGAGTGCATCTGGGGAGAAAGGGCACGCGCTCGTCATCGGCGCGGGCGTGCTTGGCCTGACGACCGCATTGTGTTTGCGCGAGCGTGGCATCCGAGTGACGGTCGTCGCCGAGCAGTTCGCGCCGGACGTCACGTCGGTCGTGGCCGGCGCGCTGTGGGAATGGCCTCCGGCCGTCTGCGGCTATCACTACGACGAAGTGTCGCTGTCGCGTTCGAAACACTGGTGCATGGTGTCGTTCCGACGCTTCGAGACCCTGGCCAACGATCCGGCTACTGGGGTCTACATCCGGCCGGTCAACTTCTATTTCCGCAATCGCATCGAGGAACATCCGCTTCATCTGGAAAAAATGAACGAGATCCGGCAGCACGTGCCGGGTTTCCGGCGCGCTCCCGAGCTGATTGTCGAAAACAACGTGAATCCGGACATCGGCCTCGTCGACGCGTACCAGCATCTCGCGCCGATGGTCGACACCGATGTCTACATGGCATGGCTGCTGGCGATGACGGAAGCGGCCGGCGTGCGCGTCGTCCAGGGCAGGATCGAGGGCGTGCTGCGGTCGCAGGAGGCCAGCCTGAAAGCGAGTTACGACGCCGACGCGATCGTCAACTGCACGGGCCTCGGCGCGGCCGCGTTGAGCGGCGAGCCCATGTATCCGCTGCGCGGTGCGGTGATCCGTCTCGTCAACAATGGCAGCCGGATGCCGCGCCTCGATCAGGCGCACTGCATGTCGCACGATCACGTGACCGGCGTCGACGAGATCGTGTTCATCGTGCCGCGCGGCGAGGATCGCATCGTGCTGGGCGCGATCGCGGAAGCCGATCAATGGGACAAGGACATCCGCTTCGACAACCACGAGGCGATCCGGAAGATGTACGCGCGCGGGATCGAATTCATGCCCGCGCTCGCTGACGTCGAGATCGATCCGGTCGAACCGGTTCGCGTCGGGCTGCGCCCCTTCAGACACGGCAACGTCCGGCTGGAAGTGGAACCCGGAACGCACATCCTGCATAACTACGCCCACGGCGGAGCTGGCGTGACCCTGTCATGGGGATGCGGGATCGAGGCCGCGGAGCGGGTCGAGCGCATGCTCGTCGATCCGGGCGCCACGGCGGCCCTCCACACGGTGGAGTGGGCATGAGCGTGCGCGCGATCGTTTGCGAGGCCTACGACGGCACGGGATCACTGGTCGTGCGGCACCTGGCGCCGCCGTCGCTTGCGGCGGGCGAGGCGCGGGTCGCCGTGCACGCCAGCGGCATCAATTTTGCGGACACGCTGATCGTCGAAGGGCGCTACCAGACCAGGCCGGCGCTCCCCTTCGTACCGGGCTTCGAGATCGCCGGCACGGTCGTCGAAACGGCGCCCGACGTGACATCGGTATCGGTTGGCGACCGCGTGATGGGGATCCTCGCGTGGGGCGGTTTTGCCGACGAAGTCGCGTTGCCGGCCGGGAATCTGTTCAGGATTCCCGCGTCGATGGACTTCGTAGCCGCGGCGGGTTTCGCCATTGCCTACGGCACGTCGTATGGCGCGCTGACCTGGCGCGCCAGGCTGGGCGAGGGCGAGACGCTGCTGGTCCATGGCGCGGGCAGCGGCACCGGTCTGACCGCCGTCGAGGTCGGTCGGGCGCGCGGTGCGACGGTGATCGCCGTGGCGAGTTCGGCGGAGAAGCGCGAGGCTGCCCGCCGCCATGGCGCTCACCACGTGATCGAGGCAGGACGCGACGATTTCCGGGATCAGGTGAAGGCGCTGACGGGCGGTCGCGGGGTGGACGTCGTGTACGACCCGGTCGGCGGGGCGGCCTTCGACGCCAGCCTGCGCGTCGTCGCCCCCGAGGGGCGCATCGTCGTCATCGGCTTCGCGAGCGGCGAGATTCCGCGCCCGCCAGCGAACGTGCTGCTCGTCAAGAATATCGACGTGATGGGCTTCTACTGGGGACATTACCGGATGAACCGGCCGGCCTGGGTGCGCGACGCGTTCGACATGCTGTTCGGCTGGTTCGAGGCCGGCAGGCTCGCGCCGCAGGTATCGCAGGTCATGGATCTGTCGCGGGCGGCCGAGGCCATCGAACTGCTGCGCGCGCGCAAGGTCGCCGGCAAGGTGGTGCTGAGTACCGCGCGAGCCTGAGCGCGATTCGTATCGAATTCAATCACGGGAGTTGCTCTGATGAGCCATGACATGCCGTCTGTCGACGTTTGCGCGGACTTCACCGCGGCAGATGCCGCCGAGACGATCCGCCACGACTGGACCCACGCGGAGATCGCGGCGCGCTTCGATATGCCGCTGACGGATCTTCTGTACGAGGCGCAGACGGTTCAGCGCCGCTTCCACGCGGGCCGCCCGCTGGAGATCTCGCAACTGCTGTCGATCAAGACCGGGGGATGTCCGGAGGACTGCGGCTATTGCAGCCAGTCCGTGCATGCCGACACGCTGTTGCCTGCCACCAAGCTGATGGACGTCGACGCGGTGCTGGCCGCCGCCGCATCCGCGAAGGCGGCCGGCGTGCAGCGCTTTTGCATGGGGGCCGCGTGGCGCAAGCCGCGCGAGCGGGATCTCGAACGTGTGTGCGAGATGGTCGAGGGGGTGAAAGCGCTCGGCCTCGAAACCTGCGTCACGCTGGGCATGCTCACCGGCCCGCAGGCGCGGCGGCTCGCGGAGTCGGGCCTCGATTTCTACAACCACAACATCGACACGGGGCCGGCGTATTACCCCACGGTTGCCAGCACGCGCACGCTCGACGACCGCCTGGAGACGCTCGATCACGTGCGCCACGCCGGGCTCAAGGTCTGTTGCGGAGGCATCGTCGGCATGGGCGAGAGCCGCGACGACCGGATCGGCATGCTGCGCGTGCTCGCGAACCTGCCGAGCCATCCCGAATCGGTGCCCATCAACTCGCTGATGCGGGTGCCCGGCACCGCGCTGGCGGAGGCCGACGGCGTCGACGGGCTGGAGTTCGTCCGCACGATCGCCGTGGCGCGAATCCTGATGCCGAAGTCGGTCGTCCGTCTTTCCGCCGGTCGCGAGCACATGAGCGACGAGTTGCAGGCGCTGTGCTTCCTGGCGGGCGCGGGTTCGGTCTTCGTCGGAGACCGGCTGCTCACCACGCCGAACCCGACGCTCGCGCAGGACGAGCACCTGATCACGAGACTGGGCGCCCGCTGACCGCGCTCGCGCCGACACGACAACAATCGATTCCCTGTGGGGGCCGTCATGCATGTTCTTGGCGTTAGCGGACTGGACCGCGCCATTTCGTTTCGCGAGCAGCATTATCCGGATATCGAGCGGCGCGAGCGGCGCATCACGCAGGGCCTGGACGCCGCCGCCGCGCTATGCGGGCCAGGCGGCATCCTGGGCGCCGCGGCGGAGGAGCGCTTCACCGGCCAGAAAGGCATCGAACGCTTTCCCGCCCGCGCCATCGACGCGCTGCTCGCCCAGGCGGGCCTGCGGCTCGACCAGATCGACCGCATCGCGCACGGCTTCGCCTACGACGCGGTCGCCGCGTCGCTGAGTCCGTCGGACGAGGCGCGCGCGGAATTCACGCGGGTCCAGTCACGCGCCGCGCAGCTGGAGGTATTGCGCGAACACTGGGGCGACGGTCCGTGGGACGAGCGATTCGTGCAGGTGCCGCACCATCTCGCGCATGCGGCCAGCGCCTACTACCCGAGCGGAATGGACGAGGCGCTGGTGTTCGTCTCCGACGGCATGGGCGAGACCGAGAGCGCATCGGTCTGGACCGGGCGCAACGGCCGCCTTGCGCCGCTCGCGAGCGTGTCGCACCGGCATTCGCTCGGCGTGCTGTACGGGCTGTTTACGCTGCATCTCGGCTTTCGCTTCAATTCGGGCGAATACAAGGTGATGGGGCTCGCGCCCTACGGCGATCCGCGCCCCTACTTCGGGCAGCTGAGCGAGCTGGTGCGATTGCAGGACGACGGGTTCTACACGATCCCGATCCTGCAGCTGAACGAGACGCCACTCGAGAGGGCGACGTATCGCGCATCGTCACGCGTCATCGAGGAACTGTTCGGGGCGCCGCGCCGGCCGGACGAGCCGATCAGCCAGGCCCACATGGATCTCGCGGCGGCGTTGCAGGCCGTGCTGCAAAACACCACGTTGCACACGCTGAGGACCTTCAAGGCGCGCACCGGCGCGCGGCATCTGTGCATGGCGGGAGGCGTCGCGCTCAACTGCACCGCGAACGGCGTCGTGCTGCGCAGCCGGCTCTTCAAGCGCACCTTCGTACAGCCTGCATCGGGCGACGACGGCACGGCGCTCGGCGCGGCGCTCTACGTGCAGAGCGAGCGGGAGCCGGATGCCGTGATGCAGCCGATGAGCATGCCCTTCTGGGGCACCCGGGAAGACGAGCCCGCGTTGCGCGCGGCGCTCGACAAGCCGTGGCTCGAGGTACGCCGCATCGACGATCCCGCGCAGCTCGTCCGGACCACCGCGGATCTGCTGGCGCGCGAGCAGATCGTCGGCTGGTTCCAGGGCGCGATGGAGTTCGGCCCGCGCGCGCTCGGCAACCGCAGCATCCTCGCCGATCCGCGCTCGCCGACGATGCGTGCGCGCGTCAACGCGCTCGTGAAGAAGCGCGAGGACTTCCGGCCGTTCGCGCCGGCCGTGCTCGCGCATCGCGCGCCTGAATTCTTCGACATCAAGGCGGGCGAGGTGGAGACCTTCGCCCACATGCTGTACGTGACGGGCGTGCGCGCGGCATACCGGGACGCGTTGCCGGCCATCACCCATTGCGATGGTTCCGCGCGCGTGCAGACCGTGTTCTCCGACCGCAATCCACGCTTTTTCCAGCTGATCGAGGCATTCGAGCAGGTCACAGGCTTGCCGATCCTGCTGAACACCTCCTTCAACGTACGCGGCCAGCCGATCGTCCGGACCGCGGAGGAAGCGGTGGAGACGTTCCGCGAGGCACGCCTCGACGCCCTGGTGATCGGTGACTACCTGGCCACACTGAAGACCTGAAGAACACGACGACATGACCATGAACGCATCCAGGACGACGTCCGCGCCGCAGGCTTCCATCGTATTCGACTTGCCGAGAGACTATCCGGCACCGGTCACGCCCCGCTACCGTCGCGGGCGCGATAGCCTGGCCGTCCCCGCGTCCGTGGCGGCCGCGCTCGGCGAGCGCGCCGCGCGCGCCGGCTGCCTGGCGACGACGGGATGGCTCGCGGCGCTCGGCGTGGCACTGTCCCGCTACGCCGACCAGCGCCACTTGCCGCTCGATCTGATCGTGACCGGCGCCGGCCATGACGAACCGGCGCGCGTGCGCGTGACGCTCGACGTCGCCCCGGAGGCGCCAGCCGACGCGTTGCTGCGCGCGACCGCTGACGCGCTCGGGCAACGTACGGCGGCGATCGCCGGACACGCACCCGTGACCGTGTCGTTCTCCGGCCTGCCGACCGAGCCTGACGAGGCGGCGCTGTCCGACGCGATGCTGGACGAAGCCGAGGAGCTGTTCGTCGACAGCGAACTCAATTTCACGCTGGACGGGCGCGACGGGACGCTGTCGCTCGTGTGCGAGTACGACGAGGAGCGCTTCGAAGCCGCGACCATCGCGGGCGTGCTGGCGAGCTGGCTCGGCGCCGCACGCGCGCTGCCGGAGGCCGCGCAGACGCCGGTCGGCCGGCTGCCGCTGTGGTCCGCATCCGCGCTTGCCGCCTGGCGCGCCGCATTGCGCGGACCGGTGGCGGAGATTCCGGCGCTGACCTTCAGCGCGCTGATTCGCACCGCAGCGGCGCATTGGCCGGATGCGGTCGCGGTCGAGACGGCCGCCGAGCGCCTGACCTACCGTGAACTGCTGCAGCGGGCGGCGCGGGTCGCGCGCGGGCTGCGCGCACGCGGCGTCCGGCCGGGCGAGCATGTGGCCGTGTGCCTCGAACGCCGCGTCGATCTGGTCAGCGCGCTGCTCGGCGTGATGACGGCCGGTTGTGTCTATGTGCCGCTGGACCCGGGCTATCCGTCCGCGCGGCGCGATTACATCCTGGAGAACGCCGACGTGCGGCTCGTGCTCGGCGAAACCGCCGAGCACGACGCGACGCCGCGCGCACAGGTGTCGTTGGACGCGTTGTTGCGGGACGCAGCGGAAGGCGATGCCTGGGCCGGCGATGACGACCCCGACGCGATCGCCTATCTGATTTACACGTCGGGCTCGACGGGGCAGCCGAAGGGGGTGCGCGTCGGCAACCGCGCGGCGGTCAATCTGCTGCTCGCGATGCTCGAACGCACTGGCTTGCAGGCGGGCGAAACCTGGTTCGCGGTGACCACGCCGATGTTCGATATCGCGTTCGCCGAGCTGTTCGCGCCGCTCGTCGCCGGCGGGCGCGTGTGGCTCGCGAGTCGCGACGAAACGGCGGATCCGCTGGCGCTGGCGAACCGGATCGAAACGGTCCGGCCGCGCGTGCTGCAGGCGACGCCCGCGACCTGGCGGATGCTGGTCGCCACGCACTGGCAAGGCCGGCCCGATCTGATCGCCGTGAGCGGCGGAGAAGCGCTCGACGAATCGCTGGCCCGGGCGTTGCGGCCGCGGGTCGCGCGCCTCTGCAATGTCTATGGGCCGACGGAAGCGACCGTCTGGGCGACCTGGCACGAGGTGCGCGAACAGGGTTTTGTGTTGCTCGGCGAGCCGCTGCGCAACGTGGCGCTGCACGTCCTCGACGCCCACGGCGCGCCGGTGCCGCCGGGCGTGGCCGGCGAGCTGTGCATCGCGGGCGCGGGGCTCGCGCACGGCTACCACGGCCGGGATTCGCTGACGCGCGAGCGTTTCGTCGAGCTGACGCTCGACGGCGAGCCGCCGGTCCGGGTGTATCGGACCGGCGATCTGGTGCGGGCGAGCGCGAGCGGCGCGGTGCGCTGGCTCGCGCGGCTCGACAACCAAGTGAAGCTGCGCGGCTTCCGCATCGAGCTGGGCGACATCGAGGCCGCACTGAACGCGATTCCGGGCGTGCGCCAGGCGGTGGCCGTCGTCGAACGGCTCGACGAGCACGACCAGCGCCTCGTCGCCTACATTGTGCAGGAGGACGGCGCGGCGGGCGGTCCCGCAGCGGGCGATCTGTCCGCGCGGCTGCGCGACAGCCTGCGTCGCACGCTGCCGGACTACATGATGCCGGCGTTGTTCGTGACGCTCGACCGGATGCCGCTGACCGACAACGGCAAGCTCGATCGCGGCGCACTGGCGGCGCTCGAGCGGCCGGCGCCCGCCGTATCGGGCGCGGCGGCCAGCGTGGCGGACGGCACCACGCTCGAACGCGTGCAGGCCATCTGGCGGGACGTGCTGCGCAGGCAGGATGTCGGCGTCGACGTCAATTTCTTCGATCTGGGCGGCCATTCGATGCTGCTGCTCCAGATGCAGCTGAAGGTCGAGCAGGCGTTTGGCGTGCGCGTGCCACGCGTCGATTTCTTCCGCAATCCGACCGTGGCGCGGCTGGCCGCCTACCTCGAGGCGCGCGGCGAGCCCGCGGGCGACGCGGCACAGCCGCGTGGCCGCGCGGGGCGGGCGACCCCCGCGCGCGCGACCAGCGTGGCGGTGGTCGGAATCGGGGTGCGGGTGCCGGGGGCCTCGGACGCCGAAGCGTTCTGGCGCAATCTGCGCGACGGTGTCGAATCGCGCACCGAATTCACCGAGACCGAACTGCGCGAGGCCGGGGTGCCGCCGGCACTGATCGCCGACCCGAACTACGTGCGTGCCGGCTTCGTGCTCGACGACATCGAGCAGTTCGATGCGGGCTTCTTCGGCATGAGTCCGCGCGAGGCCGAGCTGCTGGATCCGCAGCAACGCATCTTCCTCGAATGCGCGTGGCAGGCACTCGAGGATGCGGGCATCGATCCGCATCAGGATGGCGACGGGATCGGCGTCTACGTGGGTACGGACGCGAGCGGTTACCACGCGTCGATCCTCGCGCCGCTCGAAGCGGATTCGGCGCCGGCCGCGGCGTTCCAGATCCGGATCGGCAACGAGAAGGATCACCTGCCCACGCGGGTCAGCTATCGCCTGAATCTGCGCGGGCCGAGCATCAATGTGCAGACGGCCTGCTCGACGTCGCTCGTGGCCGTGCATCTGGCCGCGCAAAGTCTGTTGCGCGGCGAATGCGACGCCGTGCTGGCAGGCGGCGTCTGCGTCCACGTGCCGCATCGCGTGGGCTACCTGTACCAGGAAGGCATGGTTGCCTCGCCGGACGGTCACTGCCGCGCGTTCGACCGCCAAGGCGGCGGCACCGTGTTCGGCAGCGGCGCGGGCGTCGTGGTGCTGAAGCGGCTCGATGACGCGATCGCGGCCGGCGACCGGATCTACGCGGTGGTGAAAGGCACGGCGGTCAATAACGACGGGTCGGGCAAGGTCGGCTATACGGCCCCGAGCGTCGACGGACAGGCGGACGCGATCATGGCCGCGCATGCGGCCGCGGGCGTCGATCCGCGCGCGATCGGCTATGTCGAGGCCCATGGCACAGCGACGCCGCTCGGCGACCCGATCGAGATCGCTGCGTTGACGCAGGCGTTCCGCGCGGCCACCGCGGACACCGGATTCTGCGCGATCGGTTCGGTGAAGACCAACATCGGCCACCTGGATCAGGCGGCGGGCGTCGCGGGGCTGATCAAGGCCGTGCTCGCCGTGCATCACGGCGAGATTCCGCCGAGCCTGCATTGCACCGAAACCAATCCGGACATTCCGTTCGACACCAGCCCGTTCTTCGTTAATACGCAATTGCGGCCGTGGTGTCCCGAAGGCGGGGTGCGCATCGCCGGCGTGAGTTCGTTCGGGATCGGCGGGACGAACGCGCATGCGATCCTGGAGGCGGCGCCGGAGGTGGCGCGCGAAGCGCGCCCGGCGGGACGCGGCGTGCAGGTGCTGACCTTGTCGGCGCGCAGCGAGGCAGCATTGCGGGCGCAGGCGACAAACTACGCGGCGTTCATCGAACGGAGCGACGCCGATCTCGCCTCGGTCTGCTACACGGCGAATACGGGACGCAGCGCGTTCGAGCAGCGCGCCGCATGGGTGGTGCGCGAGTCCGGCGAACTGGTGACGCGGCTGCGCGATTTCGGGGCGGGCGGTGCGCTGCCGGCGCTGATGCGCGGCGTGTACCGCAACCGCCGGCCGCGCGTGGCGATGCTGTTTACGGGCCAGGGCGCGCAGTACGCGGGCATGGGGCGCGAGCTGTACGAGCGCGAGCCGGTGTTCAGGGCGGCGCTCGACGCATGCGCGGAGCTGTTGAAGGACGAACTGGAAACCGGTCTGCTGGACGTGATGTACGGCGAATCGACCGCGCTCCTGGACCGGACGGACTATACGCAGCCGGCGTTGTTCGCGCTTGGTTATGCGCTGCGCGTGACCTGGGAAAGCTGGGGCGTGACACCGCAGGTGGTGATGGGGCACAGCCTGGGCGAGTACATGGCGGCGCAGGCGGCGGGCGTGCTGACTCTGGAGGGCGGGTTGAAGCTGGTGGCGCAGCGCGGGCGGCTGATGCAGCGCCTGTGCGAGGGCGGGAGCATGCTGTCGGTGAGCCTGGACGAGCAGACGCTGCGCGAGCGGCTGTCCGGGGAAGGCGCGACGGAGGGGGTGATAGCCGCGCTGAACGGGCCGTTGCAGCAGGTGGTGGCGGGCCGGGCGGAGGCGATCGACGCGCTGCAGGCGAAGCTGGAGCAGGACGGGATACACACGGACAGACTGCCGGGCTCGCATGCGTTCCATTCGCCGCTGGTGGATCCGATGCTGGATGCGTACCGGGCGAGCCTGGAATCGACGTTGCTGTCGGCGCCGCGGGTGGCGCTGGTGTCGAACGTGAGCGGTGCGCTGGCGGGGGCGGAAGTGGGCACGCCGGCGTACTGGCTGAAGCATACGCGGCAGGCGGTACGGTTTGGGCAGGGCATCGAGGCGCTGGCGGCGCAGGGGGTGGACGTGCTGCTGGAAATCGGCCCGCGCCCGACGCTGGTGGCGCTGGCGCGGCAGACGCTGGGGCCGGACAGCGAGCAGGTATCGCTGGCGAGCCTGCGGTCGGGCAAGGGCGACGTGCAGCAGATGCTGGAGAGCGCAGCGGCCCTGCACGTGCGCGGCGCGGCACTCGACTGGGCGGCGCTGCATGCGCTCGACCGGCCAGTCAAGATTGGCCTGCCGACCTATCCGTTCCAGCGCAAACGCTACTGGGTGGAGCGGAACGAGGGGACCGGTGCGCACACACCGCGGCGCGCGGCGCATGACGAGGCGGGGCTGCATACGCTGCTTGGCCGGCGCGTGAAACTGCCGCGCTCGACGGAGGTCCGCTTCGAGGCCGAATTCCGTCCGGACTGGCCGGCCTATGTCGACCATCATCGCCTGTTCGGCGCGATGGTGGTGCCGGGCGCCTCGCACATCGCGATGTTCCTGGCCGCCGCCGAGGTGTACTACGGCGAGACCGGATGCGTCGTCGACGAAATCCTGTTCCTGCGGCCGTTCGTGATGCCCGAGGCGGGGCAGCGCACGGTGCAGATCGTGATGCGCCCCGCGGCCGGCCAGGCGCACACGATCGACATGATGACGCTCGCTCCCCGACGCGATCCCGCTGACGATTCGGCGTGGACGCTGCATGTCGAGGCGCGCGGAATTCGGGGTCCGCGGGCGCTTCCACCGCCGCCGGATGCATCGGAGCTGGGCGCGGTCAAGGCGCGCTGCGCCGACTACCTGTCGGGGGCCGATTTCTATTCAAAAGTATGGATTCCCGGCATGGACACCGGCAACTCGTTCCGCTGGATCGACGAGATCTGGCGGGGCGAGGCGGAAGCCCTGTGCCGCACCCGCCTGCCGGCGCTGCTGGAGCCGATCGATGGCCCATTCCATGCCGGTCTCGTGGAATCGGGTTTCCAGCTGCTGAACAGCTGCTGGCAATTCGCGACCGACGAACTGCTCAAGACCGACTACATCTACGTGCCGTTCAGCATCGACAGTTACCGCCTGTACGGACGTCCCGAGACGGACCGGCTGTGGGTCCATGCGCGCATCATCCGGCAGGGCGAAGGCGAGGAAAATGGCGTGACGGCGGATATCCGCGTGTTCGAGGATACCGGGCGCGTGATCGCGCACGTCCGCGGCTTCGAGGTGCGCCGTCTGCATCGCGGCGCCGTGCATGCGCTGCTGCAGGACGACGGTCCGGACCGTCTGTTCGCAACCCAGTGGCGCCGTATCGATGCGCCTGCCGCAACGCCGCTGCCGGCCGACGATGCCGTGTTGATCGTCGGTGACGGCGCGGGCGCCGGCGCGGCCCTGGCGGCCAGACTGCGCGCCGAGCGCGTGCGCTGCGTGCGGGTGGTGCCCGCTCAGACGATCGACGACGACACGCACGTGCCGCTCGCCGATGCGACGAGCGAATCGGCCTGGCGCGACACGCTGCGGGCGGTTTCGGCGCGCATGGGCAATGGCACGCTGCATATCGTCGATCTGTGTGCGCTGGATCTCGTCGGCCGGCATGACGCGCCCGCCGAGCCGATGGCGATCCAGTCGCGGCTGTGCGGCGGCGCACTCGCCCTCGTGGCGGCACTCGCGGATGCCGGCCGCACGGCCCGGCTCGATTTCGTGACGCGTGGCGCACAGGATCTCGGCGGTGCGCTGACGGTCGCGCGTGCTGCTCAAGCGACGCTGACCGGGTTGGCGCGCGTGATCGCGACCGAGTATCCGGAGTGGCGGTGCCGCACGATCGATCTCGACCCCGAGGCCGCCGATCCGGTGGCCGCGCTGGCGCCGCTGCTGAACCTCGACGGCTACGAGCCGCAACTCGCGCTCCGGGCCGGCGCGGTACAGGCCGCCCGCGTGACGCGCGCGAAGCCGGCCAGACGGACGGTCGCGCCGCTCGAACCGAATGCGACTTACGTGATTTCGGGCGGGCTCGGCGGATTGGGCCTACGTCTGGCGCAGCAACTCGCACAGGCGGGCGTGAAGCGGCTCGTGCTGCTCGCGCGCCGCGCGCCGGACGCGACGGCGCAGGCCGCGATCGATGCGCTGCGCGCGCACGGCTGCGCGGTCGATCTCGCTCGCTGCGACGTCGCCGACCTGGATGCATTGCGCGTGGTGTGGAACGAGGTCGTGCTGGCCGGCGCACTGCCGCTCAAAGGCATCTTCCACGCGGCCGGCGCACTGCGCGACGGCGTGCTGGGCCGTCAGCCGTGGTCGGAGTTCGTGGTGCCCCTGCAGGCCAAGGTTCAGGGCGCGTTCAACCTGCACACGCTCAGTCTCGATGCCGAACTGGACTGCTTCGTCTGCTTCTCGTCGATCAGCGTGTTGTTCGGGACGGCCGGACAAGGCAATTACGCAGCAGCGAATGCCTATCTCGATGCGCTCGCCGGCGCGCGTCGGGCGCTCGGCCTGCCAGCCACGAGCATCCAGTGGGGACCGTTTGCCGAGGTGGGGATGACTGCGGCGCTCGAGCGCGCGCATCGCGAGAAAGCGGCCGCGCGTGGTCTCCAGATGCTGCCGCCGGCCGAGCTGCTGAAACAGATCGACGCGGCGCGCCGCGTCGACACGGCGACGGTGGTGGCCGGTAACGACGACTGGCAGCGCTATGCGCAGACCGAATCGTCCGAGGCCGTGCTGGCGCTGCTGGCGGACTGGCGTCCGAAGGAGACGGCGGACGCATCGCCGTCCGCGGCCCGCGACGTGCGCGAACGTTTCGACGCGACGCCGATGCCCGCGCTGCACGATGTGCTGATGACCTATCTGCAAGCGCATATCGCGAGCATGCTCGGCCGCTCGCCGGACGAGGTCGCGCCCACGCGCGGTTTCCTGGAACTCGGTCTCGATTCGCTCGCGGCCGTCGAGTTCCGCAGCCAGGTACAGCGCGATCTGAGGTTGTCGCTGCCCGCGACCTTCGCGTTCGACTACGGCAACGTCGAGTTGGGCGCCGACTACCTGTTCGAGCGTCTGAAAGCTGAACGCGCGCGCGCGGACGCACCCGCGACGCCCTCGCGCGAGGCAGGCGCGACGGTCGGAGACAAAACGGCGGCGGACGATCTCGATGCGGAACTGGCGCGTCTCGAAGCGTCGTTGCGCCGATGAGCAACCGCCGCACAGACAGGGGAACATCAAGGTGAGTACGACGCAGCAACGCATCGCCCAGGCGCTCAAACTGGCGCGGGAACGTGTCGAGGCACTCGAGCGCGCCCAGCGGCAACCGCTCGCGATCGTCGGGATCGGGTGCCGCGTCCCGCATGATGTCGCCGGTCCCGATGCATTCTGGGACATGTTGTCGAACGGACGAGATGTGACGACGGAGATCCCCGCCGACCGCTGGGACGTCGAGCATTTCTTCGACCCCGATCCGAGCGCGCCGGGCAAGATGTACATGCGCCGCGGCGGCTTTCTGGACACGGTGGACCAGTTCGAGCCGGGGTTCTTCGGTATATCGGAGCGCGAGGCGATCTCGCTCGACCCCCAGCAGCGGTTGCTGCTGGAAGTAAGCTGGGAAGCGCTCGAGCATGCCGGGATCGCGCCCAGTTCAGTACGCGGCGCGCCGTGCGGCGTCTTCATGGGGGTGAGCTGGCACGACTACGAGCGGCTTGCGTTCGGGCGTGACGCCGCGCGCGTGGACGCGTATGCGGGGCTCGGCAACACGCCGAGCATCGCCCCCGGCCGGCTTGCCTACGTCCTGGGCGCCGAGGGACCGACCATGCTCATCGACACGGCGTGCTCGGCGAGTCTGGTCGCGATCCACGAAGCGTGCCAGAGCCTGCGCCTGGGCGAGTGCGACATGGCGCTGGCGGGCGGCGTCGCGCTGATGCTGTCGCCGCTGTCGACGGTGTTCTGCTGCAAGATTCGCGCGTTGTCGCCCACCGGCCGATGCCATACCTTCGACGCCGGGGCCGACGGCTATCTGCGCGGCGAAGGCGCTGGCGTGATCGTGCTGAAGCGGCTGGCGGATGCACGCGCGAACGGCGACCGGATTCTCGCGGTCATCCGCGGTACGGCGATCAACCACGATGGGGCGAGCAGTGGCTTGACGGTGCCGAACGGCCGCGCGCAGGAGCGCCTGCTGGAAGCGGCGCTGAAGGATGCCGGCGTCGGCGCGGACGCGATCGGCTATGTCGAGGCCCACGGCACGGGCACCCCGCTCGGCGATCCGATCGAGCTGGCCGCGCTGTCGAAGGTCTATGGACGCGCGCGCCCGGCCGGGCAACTGTTGCCGGTCGGTTCGGTGAAGACCAACATCGGCCACCTGGAGGCCGCCGCGGGTGTCGCGGGGCTGATCAAGGCCGTGCTGATGTTGCAGCACCAGCAGATCCCCGCGAGCCTGAACTTCACGCATCCGAATCCACGCTTCGATTGGGCCGGCAGCGGATTGACCGTGCCGACGCGCCTGACGGCGGCAGGGGATGCGCCGCTCGGGATGATCGGCGTGAGTTCGTTCGGGTTCAGCGGGACGAACGCGCATGCGATCCTGGAGGCGGCGCCGGAGGTGGCGCGCGAAGCGCGCCCGGCGGGACGCGGCGTGCAGGTGCTGACCTTGTCGGCGCGCAGCGAGGCAGCATTGCGGGCGCAGGCGACAAACTACGCGGCGTTCATCGAACGGAGCGACGCCGATCTCGCCTCGGTCTGCTACACGGCGAATACGGGACGCAGCGCGTTCGAGCAGCGCGCCGCATGGGTGGTGCGCGAGTCCGGCGAACTGGTGACGCGGCTGCGCGATTTCGGGGCGGGCGGTGCGCTGCCGGCGCTGATGCGCGGCGTGTACCGCAACCGCCGGCCGCGCGTGGCGATGCTGTTTACGGGCCAGGGCGCGCAGTACGCGGGCATGGGGCGCGAGCTGTACGAGCGCGAGCCGGTGTTCAGGGCGGCGCTCGACGCATGCGCGGAGCTGTTGAAGGACGAACTGGAAACCGGTCTGCTGGACGTGATGTACGGCGAATCGACCGCGCTCCTGGACCGGACGGACTATACGCAGCCGGCGTTGTTCGCGCTTGGTTATGCGCTGCGCGTGACCTGGGAAAGCTGGGGCGTGACACCGCAGGTGGTGATGGGGCACAGCCTGGGCGAGTACATGGCGGCGCAGGCGGCGGGCGTGCTGACTCTGGAGGGCGGGTTGAAGCTGGTGGCGCAGCGCGGGCGGCTGATGCAGCGCCTGTGCGAGGGCGGGAGCATGCTGTCGGTGAGCCTGGACGAGCAGACGCTGCGCGAGCGGCTGTCCGGGGAAGGCGCGACGGAGGGGGTGATAGCCGCGCTGAACGGGCCGTTGCAGCAGGTGGTGGCGGGCCGGGCGGAGGCGATCGACGCGCTGCAGGCGAAGCTGGAGCAGGACGGGATACACACGGACAGACTGCCGGGCTCGCATGCGTTCCATTCGCCGCTGGTGGATCCGATGCTGGATGCGTACCGGGCGAGCCTGGAATCGACGTTGCTGTCGGCGCCGCGGGTGGCGCTGGTGTCGAACGTGAGCGGTGCGCTGGCGGGGGCGGAAGTGGGCACGCCGGCGTACTGGCTGAAGCATACGCGGCAGGCGGTACGGTTTGGGCAGGGCATCGAGGCGCTGGCGGCGCAGGGAGTGGACGTGCTGCTGGAAATCGGCCCGCGCCCGACGCTGGTGGCGCTGGCGCGGCAGACGCTGGGGCCGGACAGCGAGCAGGTATCGCTGGCGAGCCTGCGGTCGGGCAAGGGCGACGTGCAGCAGATGCTGGAGAGCGCAGCGGCCCTGCACGTGCGCGGCGCGGCACTCGACTGGGCGGCGCTGCATGCGCTCGACCGGCCAGTCAAGATTGGCCTGCCGACCTATCCGTTCCAGCGCAAACGCTACTGGGTCGAACCGGATGGTCATGAAGTCGCGGGCAGCACGCCGGGTTCCGTCTCATCCGGACTCGGTACGCGCGTCGAAGTGGCGGACGGCACGACCGTCTTCGAACTGCATTGCGGCGCGCACAGCCACGCGTGCCTGCGCGATCATCGCTTGTTCGGCTCGATGCTGGTGCCGGGCAGCTTCTACCTGAGCCTTGCGCTCGAAGCGTGCGACGCACTGGGCGACGGCATGGCGACGGGCGTTCGCGATGTGGTGCTGAGTACGCCGCTGCGCCTCGCCGAGGACGAGACGCGGATCATCCAGCTCATCGTGTCCGCGCGCTCGGGCGACGCGCGCCACTTTGCCATCCATAGCCGGTGCGCGGACCATCGTGCCGGGGCGGACTGGGTCGAGCATGCGCGTGGCGAGTTAGCGCCCGTCGCGCGCACGACGGATCTGCCGCCCGTCGACTCCGCCGATCCGCTCGTCGCGCATCTGGATGGCGACGCGCTGCGCACGCAGTTCGCCCAGCGCGGGCTCGGCTACGGCGGCAGATTCCAGGCCATCGCCGACGTGCGTCATGGCAAGCATCGGGCCGAGGCCACGCTCATCGACGGTGCGCCCGAAAACGGACTGGCGGTGCATCCCGGCCTGCTCGATGCGGCGCTGCAGGCAACCGCTGCCTGCCTGACCTATCAGCAGCGCGACGGCGCGTTCGTACCGCTCGCGTTCGACGAAATCGTGCTGTGCCAGGACGCGCGGCCGTTCACCGCATCGCAGGTGGCAGTCTGGCTCGATTGCGACGGCAGCGCACAGACGGATACGATCCGCGCCTCGCTGTGCCTGTTCGGGGCCGGTCGCACGCCCGTCATGATGGTGCGCGGGATGACGCTGCGCCGTCTCGCCGACCCTGCCGGGGGTGACGTCGCCGGCGAGGTGGAGCCGGAGGCGTACGCGGTCGAATGGGCGCCGGTCGACGCCGTCGCCGACCAGGAAAACCCAAGCGGTGTCTGGGTGCTCGTGGGCGCCGAAGCCGAGCGCGCGGCGCTCGCCGCGCGCTTCGCGCGCGACGGTGTCGGGATGACGTTCGTGCATGTCGACGGGAGCGCCGAACGCGAAACGATCGTCGCCGCGTTGCGCACGGCGCCGGGGCCGTTGCGCGGGGCGCTGCGCATCGTGTCCGGCCTGGAAGAGACCCTCGACGCCGCGGCGCTCGCCGCGGTGGCCGCGCGCGTGGGCGCGCTGGCCGTGGCGCTCGCCGATGCGCCGCTGTCGCCGGATTTCAGACTCTGGCTCGTGACCGCCGGCGCGGGCAGTCCGGCCGACGATCCGGCGCCCGTCGTGCCGGCAGCCGGCGCTATCGCGGCACTCGGCCGCACGCTCGCCCTCGAATATCCGGATCTGCACTGCATCAATGTCGACCTGGCGCGCGGGACGCCGGCCGACGCAGCGGCCGACCTGCTGTGGCACGAGGTGGGGCGCAACGATGGCGAGAGCGATGTGTGTCTGCGTGCGCGCCGCTACGCGCTGCGCATGCGGCCCTGCGCCGACGACGACGGCCTCGCCGTACCGGCTGCGATGCCCTATCGGCTGGTCGCGTCGACGGACGGACGGGTCGAGTCGCTCGCGCTCGCCACATGCGATCAACCGGCAGTCGGACCGGGCGAGGTCGCGATCGAGGTGCGCTTCGCGGGCCTCAACTTCCGCGATGTGCTGCGCGTGCTCGGCAAACTGCCCGTGAGCGCGACAGGGATCGGCGGCGAACTGAGCGGCGTGATCCGCGCGGTTGGCGAGGGCGTGACGACGCTGCGCGTCGGCGATCGCGTCATGGCGATGGCCGACGGGAGTTTCGCGTCGCACGTGGTCGTGAATGCCGATCATGTCGCGCCGATTCCCGACGATTGGTCGTTCGAAGCGGCGGCGACCGTGCCGGTCGCGTTCCTGACCGCGCACTATGCGCTGACGACGCTCGGCGGGCTCGCACGCGGACAACGGATCCTGATTCACGCGGCGGCCACGGGGGTCGGCCTTGCGGCCGTCCAGCTCGCGAAGCGCATGGGTCTCGACGTGTTCGCGACGGCGAGCCTGGGCAAACATCCCCTGCTGGCGCGGCTCGGCGTCACGCAGCGCTTCGATTCGCGCCGTCTCGGCTTCGCCGGACAGATTCTCGCGCAGACGGGCGGGCAGGGCGTCGACGCGGTGCTCAATGCGCTGGTCGGCGATTTCATTCCGGAAAGCCTGCGCGCGCTCGGCCCGTCGGGGATCTTCCTGGAAATGGGCAAAGCGGAGATCTGGACGCCCGAGCGTGTCGCCGCGCATCACCCGACCGCACGCTACGTGCCGTTCGACATCGCCGATGTACCCGCCGTCCGGATCGCGGCACTGTTTGCCGAATTGCGCGCGATGTTCGCAGGCGGCGAGCTTCAAGCGCTTCCACGCACGGTCCACACCCTGCGTGCCGCGAGAACCGCGTTCCGCACCATGGCGCAGGGCCGCCATGTCGGCAAGATCGTCCTGCGGGTCGCGGACGATGAGAGCGACGTGCTGTCCGCCGGAGCGACCTACCTCGTCACGGGCGCGAGCGGCGCACTGGGCCGGCAGGCCGCGCAATGGCTGGTCGAACGGGGCGCGCGATACGTGGTGCTGGCCGCGCGTACCCGCAACGCCGCGCTCGATGCGTTGCTCGACGCGTTGAGCGCGCGCGGAGCGCGATGCCGCTGGGTGCAGACCGACGTAGGTGTCGAAGCGGAGGTCGAGCGCCTGTTTTCCGTGCTCGAGAACGACTGGCCGCCGCTGCGCGGCGTGCTGCACATCGCCGGCGTGCTCGACGACGCACCGCTCGGCGCACTCGACGCGATGCGCTATCGCCGCGTGTTTGCGCCAAAGGTCGACGGTGCGCGCTGGCTCCACGCCAGGACTGAAGGCGCTGCACTCGATTTCTATGTCGTCTATTCGTCGATCGCCTCGGTCCTGGGCGCGGCGGGGCAGGGCAACTACGCGGCGGCCAACGGCTATCTCGACACGCTGATCCAACATCGCCGCCGGCTGGGTCTACCCGGCCTCGGCGTGAACTGGGGCGGTGGGGCGGGGCCGGCATGGCCAGCGAGCTGGATGCCGGCGCGCTGCGCCGGCTGCGCGCGCAAGGGCAGTTCCTGCTGAGGCCGGCGAGCGGCATGGCCGCCCTTGCGCGGGGGCTCTGCGCGCCCGCGCCGCAGGTCGCGGTGATCGCGGCGGACTGGTCCCGGGTGGAGCAGGCGCGTCGCGCGCGGTCGTCGCTGCTGGCGGATCTGCGACGTTCTGCGGCGCAGCAGCCGGCGGCGTCGACCGCGACGCCGACGCACGACATGGATCCGCGCGCACTGGTCGACCAGGCCGTGCGCAAGGTCACGGGCACCCGGGCTTCGACACGACTCGACGCCCATCTGTCGTTGCGTGACCTGGGCCTGGATTCCCTGATGGCGATGGAACTGCGCAACGAGCTGTGCGCGCTCACGGGCCGCCGTCTGGCGCCCACGATCGCCTTCGACTATCCCAGCATCGACGCGCTCGCGACGCATCTTGCCTCGCTCGCGACGGGGCTATCCGCCGCCGCCGCGACCGCCGCGCCTCCCGACCCGGCGCAGGGCGAGACCGCCCCGCCGGTCGATCTGTCCGCGGACGAGCTGTATGCGCGGCTCAATCAGGAAATCACTGCATTGGAAGGACACCTGTCATGACGGTAACGGATGCGCAATCCCCGCTGGTGCGCGCGCTCTCGGCACTCGAGCGCAGTCGGCTCAAGCTGGAGGCGGTTGAACGCGAGCGCTCGGAGCCGATCGCGATCGTCGGCGCGGCGTGCCGCCTGCCGGGCGGCGTCGTGGATCTCGACAGCTTCTGGACGCTGCTCGAACGCGGCGGCGATGCCGTGTCCGGCTTGCCGGAGACGCGCTGGAACACGACCGGCCTGTTCGACCGGAATCGCAATGCGGCGGGGGCGGTCTACAGCAACGCGATGGCCGTGCTCGACGGCGCCGACCGCTTCGACCACGCCGCGTTCGGCATTTCAGCGCGGGAAGCCGAACGCATGGAGCCCCAGCAGCGGCAGCTACTGGAAGTGTCGTTCGAGGCGCTCGACCACGCCGGGCTGAACGTCGAGGGACTGCGCGACAGCGATACGGGCGTCTTCGTCGGCATCTGCCCGAACGATTTCACGCACCGGTTCGCGATCGAGTCGGCCGATCCCTACTCGGCGACCGGCGCGTCGCTCGCGACGGCGTCCGGCCGGCTGGCCTACGTGTTCGGCTTTCAGGGGCCGGCGCTCAGTATCGATACCGCCTGCTCGTCGTCGCTGGTCGCGCTGCACCTCGCCTGTCAGGCGCTGCGTAAGCGCGAGACGGGTCTCGCGCTCGTGGGCGGCGTTCATGTGAGCGCGGGGCCCGAGTCGTCGGTGGCGCTCGCGAAACTCAACGCGTTGTCGCCGAGCGGTCGTTGCCGCGCGTTCTCCGCCGATGCGGATGGGTACGTGCGCGGCGAGGGCTGTATCGTCGTGGTGCTCAAGCGCTTGAGCGACGCCGTGCGCGATGGCGACCGGATCCTCGCCTCGGTGCGCGAGACGGCGATCAACCAGGATGGTCGAAGCAATGGCCTGACCGCGCCCAACCGGCTCGCGCAGACCGAGCTGCTGCGCTCCTGCCTGTCGCGCGCGAAGCTGAAGCCGCACGACGTCGGTTATCTGGAGGCGCACGGCACCGGAACCGAACTGGGCGATCCGATCGAACTCGCCGCCGCGGCGACGGCTTATGGCGTCGATCGGGAGGATCCGCTCTGGGTCGGGTCCGCGAAGACCAACATCGGTCATCTGGAGGCCGGCGCGGGCCTGGCCGGACTGCTGCGCGCGGTGCTCGCGCTGCGGCACGCGACGATTCCGCCGAACCTGCACCTGAACGGACTCAACCCGCATTTCGACTGGGATGCCGAGCGGCTGCGGGTGCCGACGACGCTGACGCCGTTTCCGCTCAATCCGTCCGGTAGCCGGATCGCCGGCGTGAGCTCGTTCGGCTTCAGCGGCACTAACGCGCACGCGCTCGTGGAGCAGGCGCCGGCGCCTGCCGAGGCCGAGGCGCCGGCGTCCGGCGAGGAGGACGCGGTGTTTTTGAGCGCCGCTTCGGACGCCGGGTTGCGCGACCAGGCGCGGCGTTTCGCGCGCCGCTTGACCGAGACGCCCTCGCGCTGGCGCGAGGTATGTCACACGGCGCGTGCGCGCAGCAATGCGCAGGCGCTGCGCATCGCCGTCGCGGGACGCGACGCGAACGATCTGGCCACGCAGCTGACGGCATTCGCGGACGGCGCACCCGTGGCGGACCTGACACGCGGCGCATGTCTGCCGGACGGGCGCGGCGTGGTCGCGGTGTTTTCCGGGCAAGGGGCTCAGTGGGTCGGGATGGGTCGCGAGCTGTACGCGACACGCGGCGCCTTCGCGGACACGTTCGACGCGTGCGCACAGGCAATCGAGCGTCATTCCGGACGCGTGATGCGCGACGCGCTGGCGGCCGACGAAGCGGCATTTTCGACGCTGGATGTCGCCACCGTGCAGCCGCTGATCTTTTCGGTCGCGGTCGCGCTCGCCGCGCATCTGCGTGCGCTGGGCCTGCGCTTCGATGCGCTCGTCGGACAGAGCATGGGCGAGGTCAGCGCGGCGACCGTCGCCGGCGCGCTGTCGATCGACGATGGCGCCCGCATCATCTGCGAACGCAGCCGGCTGGGCGCCACCGTCAAGGGCGGCGCCATGGCGATGGTGGCGCTGAGTCGCGACGAGGTCGAGGCGCGCGTGACCGCCGAGGCGCGGGCCGTCACCCTGGCCGCCTGCAACGGGCCCGCCTCGACGCTGGTGTCCGGCACGCAGGACGAGATCGACGCGCTCGTCGTCGCGTGGCAGGCTGCGGGCGTGTTCTGCCGCAGGCTGCGGGTCGACTATGCATCGCACAGCGCGTTCATGGAACCGTTGCTGGCGCCACTGAAGGCCGCGCTCGCGAACATTGCGCCGCGTGCCGGCGCGTTGCCGCTGTATTCGACCGTCACGGCCGCCGAGATCGACGGGGCCGCGCTGACGCCCGACTACTGGGCGGCCAATCTGCGGCAACCCGTGCTGCTCTATCCCACCCTGGAAAAGCTGATTGCGCTCGGCTACCGGCTGTTCGTGGAAATCTCGCCCCGGCCGGCACTGAGTGCGTCGATCGAGGATGCGCTGGCGCAGGCGGGCGTCGAAGGATGCGTTGTGTGCGCAATGAGTGATGGAGCGCCTCAGCAGCGCACGGCGCTGCTGGCCGCCGGCCTCGTGTTCGCCCACGGCGCACGCCTGGAGGTCCGACGCACGCCGGCCTGGATGACGGAGATTCCGGCGCGCAGCTGGGACCACGTCGAATTTCCCCTGCCTGCCTATCGGCGCACGGCGGGCGTGGACGGCCGCACGGATGCGATCCTTGACGCGCCGCGCATGATCGCCGGTCAGACCGGCGTCGCGATGGCCGAAGGCAGCGTGAGCATCGACCATCCGCTCGTCGCGCAGCATCGTGTCGACGGCAGCGCGCTGCTGCCCGGCATGGGCTTCCTGAGCCTGGTGCTGCGTGCCGCGCGCGCGCGTTGGCCAACGCGCAACCTGTCGCTCACGGAAGTGGCCTTCCGCCAGGTGCTCGCCGTTCGCGACGATGCCCCCGCGCCGCGTTCGCTGCAGCTCGTGCTGGTCGATCAATCTCCGGACGCCGCGGGCTGGCGCATGAGCAGCCGGGACGACGAGCACGATGAACGCTGGATCGAGCACGCGAGCGGCAACGTGGCTCACGACGCTGGTCCGCTGGATGACGCCGGACTGCCCGCGCTCGCCGAAGTCAGGGCGCGCCTGCATGACGAGGTGGACGGCGTCACGCTATACGACGCGCTCGACGCGACGGGGCTGCAATACGGCCCGCGCTTTCGTCGCGTGGCCCGGCTCGGGTGGGGGGACAACGCCTTTGTCGCGCAACTTGCCGCCGCGACGGAGCCGGAGGGTGGTGAGGCTCGCCTGGACGCCTTCAGTCTGGATGCCTGTCTGCACGGGCTGGCCTGGCTCGGCTCCCGGCGTGGTGAACATGCGCAGGTGCCGGTGTCCGTCGCCAGCGTCGCGATTGCCGCGAGCGCCGGTGCGCCCGCGTGGGTCTACGGCGTGCGCACGGGCGACGGCGCGGCCTCCACGGCCGATCTGGTCGTGTGGGATGCGGCAGGGCGGGTAATCGCGCGTATCGTCGGCCTGCGGGCCCTGAATCCGGACCGCGCCCGCGCATCGCTGCCCGCGCAGGGACGCTGGCTGCACGCCCAGACATGGATCGAGCAGCCGATACCGGTGGCTGAAGCCGCTGCGGCACGCGATTGGCTGATCGTCGCCGCGAACGGCGACGTGTCCGGGCCGTGGCTCGCGCGCCTGCAGGCGTGTCTCGGCGCGACGCTGCTCCCATGGCGGGCGGGCGAACACGAGCCGTTTCCGATGGCCGCGTTCCGTGCGTGGGCGCAAGCGGATGGGGACGCGGCGCGGGAGGTCGTCTGGCTGGGCGACAGCGTGGAGCGCGCGCTCTCGGACGATTGCCAGGGCGAACCGACGCTGCATGCGAGCATCGATGCGCTCGCCATGGCGCAGGCCATGCTGGGCGCCTTCGACGGCCGGCCGGCGCCACGTCTCACGTTCGTGTCCGCGGGCGCACAAAGCGTCGCCGGCGGTGCGCCGGCGCGCGCGACGCTGGGCGACGCGGGTCTCTGGGGATTCGCCCGCGCCGTGTCGGCGGAGCATGCGCACTGGCGCCTGCGCTGCATCGACCTCGACCCTGCCGACATACGCCGGCAGGCTGACCGCCTGGCCGACGAGCTCGTCGGCGGTGGCGGGGAGACGGAGGTCGCGTTGCGCGAGGCGCGCTGGGTTGGCCGGCTCGCTCGCCAGCCGCTTGGCGAGGAGCGTGCAGCGAGCGCGCGACTCGCGGGCGAGCCCTATCGCGTACAGATCGACCGGCCCGGCGTGTTGGGTTCGCTGACACTGCGGGCCACGCAGCGGCTCGAGCCCGCGCCCGGCGAAGTGGAGATCGAGATCGACGCGGCGGCGCTCAATTTCGCCGACGTCATGCGGGCCATGGGCTTTTTCCTGGGCGAACAGGAACACCGGGTGACGCTGGGAAGCGAATGTGCCGGCATCGTGTCGCGTGTCGGCCCCGGCGTCTCGGGCATACGCATGGGGCAGCCGGTGGTCGCGATCGGCGCGCATTGTTTCGCGAGCCACGTGTGTGTCGACGCCGCGCTCGTGGCGACGCGTCCCGACACGCTGTCGGCCGCGGACGCGGCCGGCTTGCCCATTGCGTCGATGACCGCGTGGTACGCGCTGAAGGAAGTGGCGTCGCTCCGGGCGGGGGAGCGGGTGCTGATCCACTCGGCCAGCGGAGGAACCGGACTGGCGGCCGTGCAGCTTGCGCTGTCGATAGGCGCCGAAGTGATCGCGACGGCCGGCAGCGAATCCAAGCGCGAGATGCTGCGCGGGATGGGCGTGCGGCACGTCTTCGATTCACGCAGCGCGGCCTTCGAACGCGCGACCCTCGATGCGACGGGCGGGCAGGGGGTCGACGTGGTGCTCAATTCGCTGACGGGCGTGGCGATCGAGCAGAATCTGCGGGTGCTGGCCGCCGACGGCTGGTTCCTCGAACTGGGCAAGCGCGATATCTACGAAGACGGCCGCCTGTCACTGCGGCATTTCAAGAAGCGGATCCGCTTCGTGGCGATCGATCTGAGCGGATTGCAGCGTGAACGGCCCGAGCAGTTCGCTGCGTTGTTCCGGCGGGTCATGGATGCATTCGTCGCGGGCGCGGTTGCGCCGCTCCCGACCACGATCGTGCCCGTGTCGCGCGCGGCGGAAGCGTTTCAGCGGATGGCGTCGGCCCAGCACGTCGGCAAGCTCGTCCTGACGATGCGCGATCCCGACATCACGCTTGCCGAGCCGGGCGGAACCGCCCCCTTGCTGCGCGGTACCCATCTCATCACGGGTGGGACAGGCGGCCTGGGGGCCGCGCTGGCCGGATGGCTGGTCGAGAACGGCGTGCGGCGGATCGTCCTGATAGGGCGCTCGGCGGAGGGCGAGGCGGGGCGTGCGCTGGCGGAACGCCTGCGTCGGCAAGGCGCCGAAGTGCGCACGGTCGCGCTCGACGTGACCTCGCGCGCCGCGCTCGCGCGCGAACTCGAGGCGATCGAGGCCGGGTTCGGCCCACTGCGCGGCGTCTATCACCTGGCCGGCGTACTGAGAGACGGACTGGTCGATACCCAGACGCCCGATGCATACCGGCACGTGCTGGAGCCGAAGGTCGATGGCGCATGGCACCTTCACGAACTGACGGCCGGGCGCGAACTCGATCACTTCGTCCTGTATTCGTCGGCGGCCGCACTGCTGCCATCGCCGTCGCAAGCCAGCTATGCCGCGGCAAATGCGTTCCTTGACGCGCTCGCGAGTCATCGGCGCGCGAGCGGCCTGCCGGCACTCAGCGTGCAGTGGGGACCTTTCTCGGATGCGGGACTGGCTGCGGCGCGCGACGAACGCGGTGCGCGCCTGGCGGAACGCGGGGCGGCCAGCCTGACCACCGGCGAAGCCCATGGCTATCTGGGCATGCTGATGAAGTGCGATGCCCCGGTAATCGGCGTGTTTCCGTTCGACGCCGCGCGCTGGCTCGAGGCGTCGACCGCCGTGGCCGCGCAGCCGCGTTTCGATGCGCTGCGCAGCGCATCGATTCAGCGGCCGGGCAACGGCACATCGCGAGACCTGCTCGAGGCAGCGTCGCCAGACGCACGGCTGGCGCAGCTCCAGAGCCTGGTGCGACGGCATGCGGCAGCGGTGCTGCGCGTCTCGGAAGCCGCGCTGACGCCGTCGACGACCTTCCCGCAGATGGGACTGGATTCGCTGACCGGCCTCGAACTGCGCAACCGGATCGAAGGCGAGGTCGGGATGCCCTTGTCGTCAGCGGTGCTATGGCGTCATCCGACGACCGACGCGCTCGCCGAATGCCTGGCGCAGCAGTTCGGCGCGGCCGCATCGCCTGCGGCGGCGCTGGCGCCGGCAACCGCGCCGCTCGCCGCCGTGCCATCGAAGGCGGAGGCGTCGGACGCCGGTAAGTGGTTCCTCGTCCCGCGTGCGTCGCAGTCCCCGCGGCTGAAACTCTTCTGCATTCCGTTCCTGGGCGGTCTGAGTTCGGTGTTTTCCGGTTGGCTGCGGTATTTGCCGGACGACATCGACCTGCAGGCGCTGCAACTGCCCGGCCGGCCGCCGCGCCATACCGAGACGGCCTATGCGAAATACCCGGCGCTGATCGAGAAACTGCGCGACGTGCTTATCCCGAGCCTGAATGCGCCGTATGCGATCTATGGGCACAGTCTCGGCGCGCTGCTGGCGTTCGGGCTCGCGCATGCGTTGCGCGATGCAGGCGCACCTGCGCCGGAGCACCTGTTCCTCGCGGCCTATCCCTCTCCGCATCTGCACAACCCGGTCGGCGACATTGCCGGTTTGCCGGAAACCGAGTTCATCGACGCCCTGAAACGTCTGCGCGGCATTCCCGAGCAGGTTCTTGCGGACCGTGAGCTGTTGACGGTGTTCCTGCCCAGCCTGCGGGCCGAAATCGAACTGCTGAATTCCTACGTCCATACGTCGCGCGCGCCGCTCGCGGTTCCCGCGACGATTCTCGGCGGAACGCGCGACCATGTGGTCAGCGCCGCCGAGATCCGTGCATGGCGCCAGCATTTCGCGGGGCCGGTCGAGGTGCGCGACATCGAGGGCGGTCACTACTTTATGAAGGATGCGTCGCGCGAGGTCGTCGGGGTGCTGCTCGCGCGGCTCGCGCTTGCGCAGCCGGCCTGAGGGCCGCCGGCACGAAACGCGCCGTACCGGATTGCAGGCGAACGCCGTCGTGCGTGCGGCACGACAGCGGGGAACACATTCCGCACACGCTTCTACAAGGAGATGGAAAAATGAAAAAGATGCTCATGTCGCTCGCTGCCGTTGGTGTGTTGTCCACGATGGGGGCGACAACGGCCTGGGCCGGCGCGCAGTCCTGCGCCAGCCTCGTCGGGGCCTGGGGAAATCAGCTGGGCTCGACGATGAACATCCAGTCGGTCGATCCGGTAACGGGTGCGATCACCGGGACGTATCGTTCGCCGTCGGGCACGAGCGGTCAGCAATTCCCGCTGGTCGGCTGGACCAACACCGCGCCCGCGCAGGTCGGCCAGGACAACGCCACGCTGGTGACGTTCACGGTGAACTGGGGCAACTACGGCACGATCACGGCATGGTCGGGACTGTGCCGCACGCAAAACCAGGTATCCACCATCAGCGCACTGTGGCATTTCGCGCAATCGAACGCTCAGTTCTCGTGGAGCCACGTACAGACGGGCCAGGACGTCTTCACGCCGTCGACCGCTCGCTGAAAGATCGCCGTCCGCATGGCACCCCGTGCGGACGGGTTCGCCGAACGGGCGCCTCCGGGCGCGCCGGGCGGTGTAGGATTTGCGGTTTCGCGGCCCATGGCATCGGGATGGGTCGCACCGAATTGATTCGTTTGGAGACGAGGTCATGGAGTCTGCCGCCGATCTGAAACACAATGCATCGCTTTATTTCCTGGCGCTGGGCGCATTTGCGATCGGCACCGAAGGCTTCATGCTGGCGGGACTGCTGCCGATCATCGCGAATGATCTGTCGGTGAGTCTCGCGGCGGCGGGCCAGCTCGTCACCGTCTTCTCGCTGGCCTATGCGATCAGCTCGCCCGTCCTGACGACCCTCAGCGCGGGTGTGAACCGGCGCCGCTTTCTCATCATCGCGCTGCTGTGTTTCACTGCCGCCAATTTCGCCGCGTGCGCCTCGCCCGGCTATCTGTCCTTACTGGTCGCGCGCGTGCTGCTGGCCGTGTCGGCCGGCCTGTACATGCCGAGCGCGAACGCGCTGGCCGGCTCGCTGGTCCCGCCGGAACGCAGGGGAAGGGCGCTCGCGACAGTACACGGCGGGATTACGATCGCGGTGGCGCTCGGGGTTCCGCTCGGCGCATGGATCGGCAACCACTTCGGCTGGCGGGCGACGTTCGCCGGCATCGGCGTGCTGTCCGCGATCGTGACGCTCGGCGTGGTGCTTGGACTGCCGCGTGCGATCGGTACAAACATGGTGGTGCCCAGCTTCGCTCAACGCGTCGCCGTGGGACGCCAGCCGGCCGTGCTGATTACGCTGTTGATCACGACCTTGTGGGCGGCGGGCATCTGGACCATCTACCCGTATCTCGCCCCGTTCCTGACCGGACGCCCGGGTTTCAGCGTCGGGCAGGTCGGTGCCGTGCTGCTGCTGTACGGCGTGTTCGCGGGAATCGGCGTGTTCATCAGCGGCCGCGCGATCGACCGGCTCGGCAGCCGGAAGGTGCTGATCGTCTGCCTCGCCGCGATGATGCTGGCGTATGAGAGTCTGTCGCTCAGTGCGCAGCACCTCGATCCGTCATACGCGCGCGTCGCGATCGTCGTCGCGATTGCGGTCTGGGGAGCGGCCGGCTGGGCGTTCAATCCCGCGCAGCAGGCGAAGCTGATCGGCATCGCCGGACTCGATGTCGCTCCTGTTTCGCTGTCGCTCAATTCATCGTTTACGTATCTGGGCTTCGCGATCGGCGCGGCGATGGGATCGTTCATCGTAGCCTACAGCTCCGTCTCCGACGTTGGCGTCATCGGCGGGCTGTGCGAGTTGGCCGCGCTCATCGTCACCCTGGCGGCCGATCGCTACGTCCGGCGCCGCTCCGCGCGGCCCCACGCCGTGCAGACGCCCAAGCGGGAAACCGTGTAGCCAAGCCAGTGCACCGAGCACGACTCGGCCACGGTCTGCCGGAGAGCGTGCAAAACTTGGGGATGTCGATCTCATCAGGACTCTTTATAGAATGCGGCTTCTTCGTTACCGGAATTATTCACTGACCGGCGTCGGCCTGACGCCGCTGCCACAGCGCATCTGCTTTGCCGCGATGCGGCTTTCTCGAGTGCCGAAATGTGACGAGGCGAGAATTCTCCGTTCAGAACCGCGACCCTGACCTGCACCATACGGTGCGCCCCTTCGTCCGTCCAGCGCATCTGTTGTTTCTTCGCCATGCGATGGCTGACGACCTGGTTCACCGCCGACTCCGCGATGCTGCTGCTGATCGGTATCCCCCTGTGATGCCGTGCGCCGTAGTTGACCAGCGTATGCGCGTTGTTCCTCAGATATCCGGAGACAGTGTTCAGGTTCCACCACAGCGTGCTGAATTCATACCCTTGCCTCATCAGTAACTGACCGTCGAGCGCCTTGATCTGCTCCAATGCCTTGTTGCCCTTGCCATGCCAAACCAACCATTTCGCATGGGTGATTGCGCTCTCCACCGACTCCCGTTCCATCGGGTCGATCGTCTTGCTACCGAACACGGAACGCTGCGCCGCCTGAAACCTCATCGCGACGTGGAACCAGTCTAGGATCCGGCCCCGAGCCAGCTGGCTGCCCTCGACGGCTTTCGCAAATTCACCTGCGTCGTCGCTGATCACGGTGACGCGTTCGTTACTCGCCACGCCGTTCTGGCTGAGAAACTGATCGAGTCGCGCAGCAGCCGAAATAACCTCCCGGTGCACATACGCATACATTTTTGGAGGACGATCGGTGAACGTTGCACGCCCCGCGACAATGTTCACGTGGCGACCGGGATCTCTCCCGTGATCGCAATTGCGCAGCCACGCCGAGTCGACACTCACAGCGGCGACATGGTTGCATGTGCGAACCTGTCCGTCTGCAACGGACTGGGGCAGCCGCGCGATGTCTCGTTCTATTTCGGCATCGAGTTGTTTGCCGATGGCGAGAACCCGGTCCCGAATGCCGCTGAACGAAATTCCCTTGTCCAGCGGCAGCACTTCCTTGAGCATGGCAGTGGCCAGCCGGTACGGCAGATGGGCCGCCCATTTTGTCTCGAGGTATTCCAGCTCTGGCGTGGTCCGGCTGGTCAGGGCTTTAGGCAAGGGATGCACCACACGCCGCGGCATCCGCGCGGTCCGCTGGCACGCACATGACCACAGCCGTGGACTGATCACCGTCACCTTGCCGTACACCGTGCGCAGCACCGTCGGTCGACTGTCCTTGTGACTCAAGGCCGCGCCGCAGCGTCGACAATGGGTCTGACCCGTCAGCCACTTCTCCACCTGATTCGAAACCAGCTCAGCTTGCAATCTGGCCAGTAGCGCCCGCCCCTCGGCGAGACTCAGGCCCGGCTGAGCAAGAGGCGCTCAATCACAGCCAGAACTCTCTCACCGGCAATGACCGTGTTGCTGTCGGCCAACCTTGCTTCGATGATCCATCGCATGATCTGCTCCCGCCAGCGTACTCCAGGAGAAGCCGATCCCTCTCTGGGAGCCTCCCCAAGCTTTGCACGCTCTCTCCACCGGTGGCTCGTTCGACGGTGTACCGGCCGCGCAGAACACATCCACCGTACGCTCCTGCAGTTGCCGCTTCCACTCCGTGATCTGGTTCGGATGCACATCGAACTGCTGCGCCAGTTCGGCCAGCGTGCGCTCGCCCTTGATCGCCGCCAGGGTGAACTCTGCTGAGTGCGTCCGTCGGGTTCTCTTCGTCATCTTTTCGGGTCCTTTGCCTGCATTATCACTGGCTCACGCCCCGGTATTCCACTTACCCGACTGTCCGAATTTGCCCGGCCACCTCTATGGATCAAGAGAGCAATGACTTTGTTGACAATTCTCATATTGTCGCCCCGTCGAGAGGGCAACGAAGGGCGTCATCCGGCGGGCCGGGAAGGCAGCGCCTTTGCGATTCTGACCATCCGATAGGGCGTCTGCGGCGTGAAATCGGCTCCATCGTCGGCGTCCCGACAAAAATCTACAAAAAGAAACAAAACGAAATATGAAAATATAGGCGTTTGGTTTAGGTTATTAATATAATAAATATTACCGTATATTACGTGCAATTGAGAAATAATATCATGATTTTTGGTGTATTGGTGAATTAGGATGCGGCAATGAGTCGATGAATGAGGTATTTTCGATCAATCAATTGTTCTGGGAGGCACATTAAAATTGCTTCGCGGAAATTTATTGAGCTTATAGAATGTTAAGTGGCGCGTTGACGATGTCGAACATAAACGATTTCGGCTATTGGATTGCTCGTGGGATTTGCAATTATGTTTTTAGAGGTGTGTCGATCTAGTTCATCGATTGATTAAATTGAGCGTGAATAATTAGTAGTCCTATATTATACGATAAGTATATTATTTGTTTAAATTAATTAGAATTCTTTATTTGTTTGAAAAAATGAAATTGATTTGAAAAATTGATAAAGTTATGAGCGGACTTATTATTAAGGTTGCAGAACGGGAGGCGCATTGTCAGAATGAGCTTCGTGATATTTTTAAATTGCGGGCAAAGATCTTTGTCGATCGATTGAAATGGGATGTGCAAATATTCGATGGAATGGAAGTCGACGGATATGACGCTTTAGATCCGCGTTATTTGACGGTTCGAAGCGAAAATGGCGCGATTGTCGGATGCTGGAGGATATTGAGTACGGAAGGGCCATACATGCTGAAAAATTCGTTCGTGGAGCTGTTAAATGGCATGCCGGCGCCGAGTGCGCCGAATGTTTGGGAGCTCAGTCGTTTTGCGCTCGACGGTGGGGTCGCGGGAGGGCGGTTCGGCTTTTCTGATCGGGCCGTCCAGTCGATTGCTGCAGTGCTCTCATACGGCTGTCAGGCAGGCATTACGCACTATGTCACGGTGACGACTCCGGCGGTCGAACGGATGCTCCGCCGCCTCGGCGTGGTTATCGATCGCTTCGGCGGGCCTCGTAAAGTGAGTTACGCTAGTCCCGTTGCGTTGTGGATAGATATCGGAGCGTCGTACGACCGTCTTTGTGACCGGTATTGTCAACTTGTTCAATAGTCGGACAAGCAAAGGCGGCGAGGTGGGTATCGATCAGCTTACGCCGGCATCCGGGCGCATGAAGCCCTTTCTCAGGTCGCGAAGGCCTGGGCACGCGCCTCGCGTTTGCACAGCGCGTTCCGATTGTAGCGGCACCCCAGGAACAGATTCGAAATCTGTCCATGGACCGAGGTAAACCGTTGCAGCTGGCGCGCCGACTTGAATCGTCGCATCACCTTCTCCCGCACCCGAGTCGGCTGATGTGAGTTTCCCGCGCGGTTGTTTAATCCTTTGTGCTGCCGATGCTCAACGTTCAGTTCATTGTTCGCGGCCGCGTAGCTCACAGCTTGTCCCTCACCATCACGCGCGGGCAGCCATAGCGCCTCAGCAACGTGCGCATCAGTCGCTTGGCTGCTGCCGTGTCGCGGCGACGCTGCAACAGCACAGCGAGCACCGCGCCATGCTGATCGACGGCCCGCCACAGCCAGTGCTTCCGCCCATTGATCGTCCCGACCACTTTGTCCAGATGCCACTTGTCACGGCGGCCCGTTGCTGTGGAACGAATCCGCTTCACGATCGACAGACCGAATGTCGTTGCCCAGCCGCGTACCGTTTCGTACGTGAGCTCGATACCGCTCGCGACCAGCAACTCGTCAACCATGCGCAGGCTCACCGGAGAACGGTAGTACAACCAAACGGCGTCGCAGATGATGTCCGGCGGAAAACGGTAGCCCTTGAACGAAACCGACGCGTCGGCCGGCGGCAGAGCGGCGATAGAAACTTTCTTCATGCCCCATTATATTCGCCGACTTGTGAAACAACCTGACAGTACCGTCTTACACGCAAGAGTTGGAATCCTTAGTACGTAGGTAAACGTCAATTATTGCCATGATCAGCCTTGTGTAACAGTGTCCTCTTGCGCTCGCAACGTTTTTTGGAGCGCTGTACTAAGGACTACAAAATATAAACCACTACCATTGAACTATGAGGCCCATTTTCGGGAAAGATCTTTCCCCCCATCATCAAGGTCCTGACCAGCTCATGGCGTGCCATCGGACTGGGTGCCACGCAGAAAATCAACATCAATTTTATGGTTTGACATTAAATTCGACTCTAAAAATTAACTGCTGCGACGAAATAATTTCGACATGTTGCGACCAATTGAATAATTGTATGCTGAGGTACCAAAGAAGTGAATATTTTAGATGATCTAGAAAATATTGGCGCCTGCCAATCTCCCTATGCCGTTAAAGAAGCTATTTTGCAATATTCAAAAGAGAGAGGCTTCTCTTCATTCATTCTTGGATTGAAGTCCAGCAAATCCACCGACTACAGTAGCGCATTTATTGTCAGCAATTATGCGACATCATGGCGCGAAAAGTACGAGGAAAATAATTTTCACAGCGTCGATCCGACTGTTGGCCACGCACTAGGTAGCCTTCGGCCGCTCACTTGGAGTCGCAGCACTTTCAGATCGGTTGCAGAGTGCGAATTTTATGAAGAGGCGTCTCACTTCGGAATCAAAACAGGCATCACATTTCCTATCCACGGCGTGAGCGGGGAGTTCGGGCTTATCAGTTTTGCCTCCGATCAGGATCTGGCACCCAGGGACCTGCTCGTTGCCGCAGAACCACTCGCCTGGTTGCGTGATATTGTTTTCGACATCACCTTACGCTTGATGTCCGAGTCAGCGCAAACGTTGAAGAAGTCGCCACTTACTCCTCGTGAATCGGAATGTTTAAAGTGGATTGTAATGGGAAAAACGTCATGGGAAATTTCGAAAATTCTCTTCTGCACAGAAGCAAATGTTAATTATCACATCTATAATATCGCGAAAAAGCTTGGCGTCCGTGGCCGTCAACAGGCAGTTGTCAAAAGCATTCGAGAGGGTTGGATTTAATTAAAACAACCATAATGCCGGCTATTTTTATAAATCACAATCACAGCTCGACCTTGTTGCTATCGTGATCCATTTTATAAATCGTTGATCAATTCGAGGCTGATGCTTTCGGAAAACGTAACCCTGATCGAAGAGGTGATTTGCCATGAAATGGAAGTGATTTTCGATAAAGCAGATTGCGGCGGTGCTAAATCAGTTAATCTGCTATAGAAATCATGGGGAGAAAGGAGTGTTAGTGTTTGGGAGAGGTTTTCCCAATGCGAGCGGCAAGTTGGCGATGAAACGCAATCAGTACTTAGTGGAGCAGATCGCGGCGGAAACGTGAAACGTCACCTTGCCTAGGTCGACACCGTAGACTGTGCAGCTGAGAGGAGCGATACGCATGATCATTCTCCGACGGTTTCGGGGGCCTCAGTATCCCGCTTCGGGGTGGGGCGCACCATCCTATCAGTGGCCGTGCCGGCGCTGAAGAGACACGCCGTGGGGGCGCTACGGCCTCACCACGCAGCGGGCGTGCCGGTTGATCAAGCAGACGCGCAGTACCCGCTACTATCGGAGCGTCAATGATCCACAGGCGGCGTTACGCTATCACATGCGGGAATTGGCGCACACCTGTGTGCGCTATGGCTACCAGCCCATTCACGTGCTGCTCAAGCGAGAAGGCTGGCGGGTGTCAGAATCGGGTCTATCTGGAGTTCCACTTAAAAGTTTCAGAAAACTGTCCGAGCGCGCGAGGCCCCCTCTCAACTTCTCTGGCATGCTCGCCCCAGACCTGGAAATCTATCAAATTACTTACTATCCGCCAATTTATGAAATTACTTTGAAAGGTAATTGAGTTCTCGGCTAGAAGATCTGCTAGGTCAAATCGGGTGAAAATAATGTTTCAATGTGCACATTGATCGGTCTGATATTGGAGGCTTGGTCATTGTTTTTTGCGGACATTGCGAGCATATCTATGCGGGGACGTCCGATTCGTTCTGCAACTATGAACAGTGGTTCACTAGTCACCGTCGTGCCGTACTTTCCATAAAACCAAACCTAAAGTAGACATGAATAGTAGCGCCTGTTCGATCGAGAGGAATGAAGATTATATTTTTGTCGATTCGATGGTGCACGAAATCGATTCGTATGGAGAGTCTCCGAATGTCGACGAAGGTTGCGGACCCAATTGGGGGGTAATCGAGAAGGCATGCATTCGGCTCCTGGAGAAAGGGGGCGATGTTAGGGTTGCGATCTGGTATATAAGGGCCGTCCTGGAGCGTAAGGATTTTCATGCCTTTCGTTTGGGAATGGAGACTTTGTCGAAGATTCTGGCGGGCTTCCAGCGCAAAGCCCGAGACTCTTACCATCCCGACGAACTCGAGTTGGAAGTTTATCTGGCTCAGGTGGCGTGGCTTTCCACTCCTCAGTTTGCGCGTATGCTACGCGTTCAGAGCTTCCCCGAGATCGATGCATCGATTTCAGACATTCATCAAAACACGTTCGGCCCGTTTGTACCCGACGAGTCCGTGGACAAGTTGTGCGGTGAAATACAAGAGGTCGTCGGATTTTTCGAGGAAGTGAGGGGGTGGGTTGACAGTCACTCGGATCAAAGAATAGATCTTGATGATTCGATTTCATTGCTTGCTGATGTCGTCATGGTATTGCGCCGGGCAGCGGGGAAGAGCACCCAAGAAGATAGGGGTATTGTCTCTCATGAGTCGAAGGATATTCGGCGCGGAAATTTGGCTACGATATCGAATCGCGCAGATGTCGATTCCGCTCTCGACGCAATAATAAGTTATTTTAAAGTTCATGAACCGAGTCATCCTGCTCCGATTCTGTTGATGCGCGTAAAGAAGATAGTCGGAGCTGATTTTTCGGAGTTGATGCAAGAGCTTTATGCGGAAGGTGTGATGCTTGTGGCGCAACTGGGTCGACTTGGTGGCGTCGATAAATAGTTCTAGGTTTTGGGGATATTGCATGGCACGTCAGAAAGATGGGCAGAAGTTCATTGGTGAGAGTCGCGCCCCCCGGGTGCAGATCGAATACGACGTCGAGATCTACGGGTCGCAGAAAAAGGTTGAATTGCCGTTCGTGGCGGGTGTGATGGCGGACCTGTCCGGCGACAACGTGGAGCCGCTGGGCCCGGTCGAGGATCGCAGGTTCTCGGAAATCGACATGGAGAACTTCGACGAGCGCATGGCGCAGATCGCGCCTTCGCTGAGCTATCACGTCGAGAATGTGCTGACCAACGACGGAACGCTGATTCCGATCGACCTGACTTTCATGTCGATGGATTCGTTCGAGCCGGCCGAGGTCGTTAAGCGCATTCCGGAATTGTCGACACTGCTCGAGGCGCGCAATCGCCTGAAGGAGTTACTGACCTACATGGACGGGAAGGTGGCGGCCGAGGATCTAATCCACGAACTGCTCAAGAATCGGGAATGGGCGAAAGAACAATCTGCCGCTTTCGAGCAACCGCTCGCAGGTGCACCGTCTGGTGATCCGGCGCCCGGCGAGGAGGAGAAGTGAACATGCTGAGCCAGCGCGAGCCGTCTGCCGACCGCGTCGTCGAAGAGCGCGTCGACAATGACCTGAAGGACATGCTCCGCCGGTCGTTCCGGCCCCGGACAAATGAAGCGGCCGAGGCGGTCCAAAGCGCCGTCGAAACGCTATTGGCGTATGCGCGCCGCGGCAGGGTCGTGGTGCGGGAGGACGTCGCACAGACGATCGAACAATTGGTCGCAGAACTGGACAAGAAGATCTCCGACCAACTAACCAAGGTGCTGCACAACAAGCGCTTCCAGACGCTCGAAGGCGCGTGGCGCGGGCTGCACTACCTCGTATCGAATACCGACACCAGCGAGAACCTCAAGATCCGCTACCTGAACATCTCGAAGTCCGACCTTGGCAAGACGCTGCGCCGCTTCAAGGGTGTGGTGTGGGACCAGAGCCCGATCTTCAAGATGATCTACGAGCAGGAATACGGGCAGTTCGGCGGCGAGCCGTTCGGCTGCCTGATCGGCGACTACCAGTTCGATCACAGCATGCACGACGTGTCGATCCTGACCGAGATGTCGAAGATCGCGGCGGCCGCGCACGCGCCATTCATCGCGGCAGCTGCGCCCGGACTGCTGCAGATGGACGGCTGGAACGAGCTGTCGAACCCCCGTGACGTCTCCAAGATCTTCACGTCGAACGAGTACGCCTTCTGGCGCCGTCTGAGGGAAAGCAACGATTCGCGCTATCTAGCGCTGACCATGCCGCGTTTCCTGGCGCGCGTGCCTTATGGGCCGACGACGCAGCCTGTCGAGGAATTCGGTTTCGAGGAGAAGGTCGATCCGAACAGCTCGGAAGACTTTTGCTGGGCGAATTCCGCCTATGCGATGGGCGCGAACATCACCCGCGCGTTCAAGACTTACGGCTGGTGCACGAAGATTCGCGGCATCGAGTCGGGCGGGGCGGTCGAAGTGCTGCCGAAATATTCGCTGCCGTCCCAGTACAGCGAGGTCGAGCTGCATTGCCCGACGGAAATCGCGATCTCGGACCGCCGCGAGCACGAACTGTCGGAATCCGGCCTGATGCCGCTCGTATACAGGAAAAATTCCGATACCGCCGCGTTCATCGGCGCGAAGACCGTGCATCGCCCGGCGACCTACGAGGACGGCGACGCGACGGCGAACGCCAACCTGTCGTCGCGACTGCCGTACATCCTCGCCACCTGCCGGTTCGCGCATTACCTGAAGTGCATCGTCCGCGACAAGATCGGCTCGTTCAAGTCGCGCGAGGACACGCAGCGCTGGCTGAACGACTGGTTGATGAATTATGTCGACGGAGATCCGTCGATTTCGAGCGAAACCACCAAGTCGCAGCGCCCGCTGTCTGCTGCCGAGGTTGTCGTCGACGAGATCCCGGATAACCCCGGGTACTATCGCGCGCAGTTTTTCCTGCGCCCTCATTTCCAACTGGAGGGGTTGACCGTGTCCCTCCGGCTGGTTTCGAAGCTGCCGTCGGCCAAGCACGAATCGGGAAGCTGACCGCCGACAACCGGTCGGGTGTCCCGTTCGCGCAACGGACGACTGACTTCGAAACGTCGCGGGACGACATCGTAACGGATGGCGTTGCGCGATAATGTTGTATGCACGGTGGGTGAGTTGGATTTCTTAATAAGATTTAGGAGTTCTTATAATGGCAAATGCGTTGGTGGACTATTTTCTGGAGATCGACGACGTTGCAGGCGAGTCGACCGATGAGCATTATCCGGGCCTGATCCAGATTCAGAGCTGGCAATGGGCGGAACAGAATTCGGGCCGATGGGGTTTCGGCAGCGGCGGCGGCGCCGGCAAGGTCGAGATGAAGGACTTCGAGTTCCGGATGGTGACGAACAAGGCCTCGCCCAAGTTGTTCCGGATGTGTGCGACCGGCGACCACATCGCCAAAGCCAAATTGATTTGCCGCAAGTCGGGCAAGGGGCAGAAGGAATTCCTCACGATTTCGTTCGCGAGCGGCCTGGTCTCGTCGTTCCGCACGCTTGGCAACATGCCGTTCGCGCAGCTCGGTCATGGCAGCGGCGAAGTCGATAACGTGCTGCCGACGGATGAGATCAAGATCAATTTTGCCCGGATCGAGTTCGAGTACCGGGAGCAGGGCAACGACGGCACGATGGGGGCAGTGATCAAGGCCGGCTACGACCTCAAGCTGAACGCGCCGATCTGATCAGGCACGCGTTTCCCTTTCGAGCAAACCGTGGGCGTGTTGCGGCTTAGGACGCAACACGCAGGAATACGCATGTGAGCGCGCAATCACTCTACAACAAGCTGTCGAGGCGGTTTCGTTACGACTCTCTCCAGGAGGTTGTCGGGCATCACCTTGCCGAGTTGATGAACTGCGCGTCGCGAGGGGGGCGTGCCGGCGTGCCGGACAACACTCCTGCCGCGACTTCGGTACTGAACTACGGCTGCCCGCCCCTGCAGATCTCGGGTGCTACGCGGATCGATCCGATACATATTGCTTGGCACATCTGTGAGGTGCTGCGCCGTTTCGAGCCACGTGTGAATAGCGCGCGGACCCAGGTGCGCCCGAGAGGCAGCGACGACCGGCAGACGCCCCATACGTTGTACTTCGACATCCTGACGAAAGCTCGCCGCGACGGAGCCGACATCAGGGTGTGCCTCGCGCTCGACTATATGAACAACTTCTTCAGTGTGGTCGGTGATTGATGAACGACGAACGATCATGAGTTTCCTGGACAACTACAACGACGAACTGCGTCAATTGCGCGACGCGGGCGCCCGCTTTGCGAAGGAGCACCCGCAGGTTGCATCGGCGCTCGGCCTGCATCCGGATGCGGTCACCGATCCGTTCGTCGAGCGCTTGCTCGAAGGCGTCGCCTATCTGTCGGCACGGGTGCACGCGCGCCTTGACCGCGAATGCGCGGAGTTCGCGCAGCAGGCGCTTGGACGAGTTTGCCCGTTGTTCATGGCGGGCACGCCTGCGATTTCGAGTTTCGCGTTTCACCCGGATCTCACTTCGCCGGAAGCCTTCCGGGGCAGCACCGTGCCGCGTGGTTCGTTGATCTCGGCCCGCTTGCCCGGCCGCAAGCTTCCCGTCACGTTCGCCACGGCGCGTGACGTCACGCTGCTGCCGCTGCGCATCGTGCAGGTCGAATGTAGCCGGAGCCTGAACGGACTGCCGTCGCGGCTTGCTCAGCAGCTCGCGTCGTCACAGGCCGTACTGCGTTTTCGTTTCGAGCTGGAAGGCGTGTCGACGATCGGTGAACTGGGGCGCGGCGAAGGCGGCTTCGTGCCGCTGCACGTGAGCCTCGCCGGCGACCTGCCGCGGGCGTACGCGCTGCATCAGGCGCTGCTCGCGTCAAGCAGCGCGTGGTATGCCGTGGTGCCGACACGGCACGGCGACGAGGTGTTGACGTTGCCGGCGTCGGGCATTCGTTTGTCTGGCGTCGACGAAACCGAAGCGCTGCTGCCGCCGGCGCTCGGCGGCCTGCCCGGCCTGCGGCTGCTGCGCGAGTATTTCGCGCAGCCAACCCGCCTGCTCGGCGTCTACCTGGACGCGCTCGCGCCGATCGCCGCGGTCGATCCGTCCGCGCGCGCGTTCGAATTGTTCTTCGCGTTGCGTCAGATACCGAACGGGCTCGTCGGCGAAGTCGACGCGACTCAGTTTCGCCTGTTCGCGACGCCGGCGATCAACCTGTACGAGAAGCGCTTCGACCCGGTGCCGTACGACCCCAACCTCACCGAGCAATGGATTCCGGTCGACCGGATGTCGCCGGCCGCGCATCATCTGTGGGGCTTGACGGAAGTGCGCCTGTGCGAAAGCAATGGCAAATCGCACGCGGCGCGCTCGGTGCTGGAGACGAGCGGCTACGAGGGGCGCGACGACGCGATTCGCTACAGCTTGCGCAGGGAGACGGCGCTGCTCACGGATGGTGCGCAGCGCGACCGCTCCGATCCGCTCGCAAGCCACGACCTGATCGCCGTCTCGACGTGCGGTGACACAGTCGCGCTGGACGACGTCGCATCGATCGCCGGCAAGGCGCTGGTGGTCGACCGCGACTGGCGGCCGTCGGCGCTGCTCGACGCCGAGCTGAGCTTGCGCGATCCCGTCGCCGTGCGGCGCATCGAGTGTCTGTGGCCCGCCAGCACGCCGCGCGGCATGCCGCCTGTCGACGCGTGCTGGGATGCGACGTCCTACCTCGGCCAGAACCCCCTTGCGCTGCGCGCCGGCAAGGCGCAGGACGTTACCGCGCGCGTCATCGAGCAGCTGCTGCTTGCCGCCAACCGCGAGGACGCGCTCGATCGGCAGCGGATCGACAGCCTGCGTTCGGTTCAGCTCGGCGCCAGGTTCATCGCGGCCGGCCGGTCGGTGCCCCTCGCGCTGGTACGGGCGACGTGCGTCAAGATCGACGTCGCCGCGTCGGCTCACTCGGACCGCGGCGCCTGGCTGTTCGGTCGGGTGCTGGCGCAAGCCCTCGCCGAGGCGGCGACGCTCAACGACGGCATCGAGGTTGCCGTGCGGCTCGACGGCGAAACGGTCAGCACCCACGTGAACACGGCCGCCGGCGAAGGGAGTGTGCTGTGAGGCTCGAGCGCGTCCGGCGGGCGCTGACACCGCGCCGCACCTTCATCGAGCTGATGCGCCGTGTCGAGATGCTGGAGCGCGAACGCGGCGCTCCGGTGCGGCACGCGCGGCGCAGCCCCGCGTGGTTGCGCATTGAACAACCGGCCGAGATGCAGTTCGCGAGCACGGAGGTCTCGACCGTGCGGGTCGAGCAATCCCGTTTCATCGAGATCGGCGACCACCCGCAGGTCGACGTCGTCCAGCGGCATTTCGGCTTGTTTGCACCGTATGGCCCACTGCCGCTGCACGTCACCGAGCATGCGCTGCAGGAAAAGCGCTTCGAGCGCAACGCCGCATTCGAGCGCTTCGTCAACGTCGCCTGCGGTGATCTGGCGTGGCTGTATTACCTGGCCTGGTCGTCGATGCATCCGGTGCTCGGTTACGAACGCGCGCGCAATTCGTTCGTCGAGCGGGTCACCGCGCTGGCGAACGCCAACGCCGGGCCCGCCGGGGATCGCGACGTGCAGGCCTGCCGGCGCGCGTTCCCAGGCTTGTACTGCGCATCCCGCCGGTCGCTCGCCGACCTGGCGCGGGTGATGGCCCGCTACTTTCGCGTGCCGTTCCGGATCGTGCCGCGCTACGGCCGCTGGATGCCGGTGTCGCCCGAGCCGCGTGGCGGCCGTCGGCTCGGTGCGTGGCGGCTGGGCGCGCGCATCTGGGATGTCCAGCATTCGATGGAGATCGTGATCGGCCCGATCGAGGCCGATGCGTTTCACCGTTGGCGATCCCGGTCGGCGGCTGCGATGGCGGTATGCGCGGTCGCGACGGATTTTGTCGACGGCAGGATTGACCCCGTCATCAAGGTTCAGGTCCGGACGCGCCCTGAACTCGCGGGGAAAGTCGGAAGTATGCGGGTCGGCGTCGACGCGTGGTGTCGGCCGGATCATGTGCTGCGCACCCTGACTATCTACGAATCTTTTCGGGACTGGAAGTGAATCGCGAACGTATATTTAACTGTCTCGGCCGCACGACCTATGCGGCGCTTGTCGATGCCACGGCGCTGGGGCGATCGCAGCGGCACACCTTTATCGACCTCGATCACTGGGCGCTATGCCTGCTGCAGCGCGAGCAGAGCGATTTCGCGAAGCTGCTGGCCGAGTGGGGAAGCGATGTCGGCGACGTGAAGCGCCGGTTGGAGAAGGCGCTCGATACGTTCGATGTCGGCGGCGAGTCGGTGCGGGACATTTCCGCGTCGCTCGAGCGCAGCGTCGGTCCGGCCGTGATCTGGAGCCAGGTTGCCGCGCCGTCGGGCAAGGTTCGCTCGGGTCATTTGCTGCTGTCGTGGCTGGACGACGACCTCACGCGGCGCTGGCTCCAGCGGCGGGTTTCGCACGGCATCACGGCGGCCGCGATCGACGAGATCGCGATGCGCTACGAGGCGCTGGCCGCGAGCTGGCCGGAGGCGGCGGAAAGTCCTTCGCAAGGCGATCGCGACCTGTCCGCCGACGCGCCGGTGCCGGACGACGCGCTCGAGAAATGGGCAACCTGCCTGACTGCCCAGGCCGCGCGTGGCGAGCTGGATCCCGTCGTCGGCCGCGACGACGAACTGCGGACCGTGATCGACATCTTGTCGCGGCGTCGCCAGAACAACCCGATCCTGGTCGGCGAGGCCGGCGTGGGCAAGACGGCCGTGGTCGAGGCGCTCGCGCAAAAGATCCACGCGGGCGCGGTGCCGCCCGGGCTGCTGGGCGCACAGGTATGGGCGCTGGATCTCGCGCGGCTGCAGGCCGGCGCGGGTGTGCGCGGCGAGTTCGAGCAACGCCTGAAGGCCGTGATGGATGCGGTGCTGGCCGCACCGAGCCCCGTGATCCTGTTTTGCGACGAGACGCATACGCTCGTCGGCGCCGGCGGTGCGGCGGGCACGGGCGACGCCGCGAACCTCATCAAGCCGATGCTCGCACGCGGCCAGTTGCGGATGGTCGCGGCGACCACCTGGTCCGAATACAAGCAATACATCGAACCGGACGCGGCACTTGTCCGGCGCTTTCAGGCGGTGCCGGTCGAGGAGCCGGACGACGCCGCGGCGGTCGACATGTTGCGCACCATCGCGCCGCGCTTCGGCGAGCACCATGGGGTGCACATCGTCGATGCGGCGCTGCGCAGCGCTGTCGCGCTGTCGCGCCGCTACCTGCCGGCGCGGCAACTGCCGGATAAGGCGATCAGCCTGCTGGATACGGCTTGTGCGCGGGTGGCGATGAGCCAGAGCTGCGCGCCGGCCGAGCTGGAGCGGCTCGCGCAGCGGGCATTGGCGATCGGACAGACCCTCAGTTGGCGGGCGAACGACCGCCGGATGGGCGTGCCGACGCCGGGCGACGAAACCGAGCTGGAGACGCAGCGCGATCGTCTCGCGCTGGAGACGCGCGCACTCGAGCGTGTCGTCGAGACCCGGCGAGAGGAAGTGAACGACTGGCTTGCGCAGATGCGTGCGGCGCCCGATTCGCTGGCGGACGATAGCAACGCGACGGCATCGGCCCCGTGCGCCGAAGCCAATTGCTGGGTGTGGCCTTGGGTCGGCGAGCACGTGATCGCCGAGGTCCTCGCGGAATGGACCGGCGTACCGGTCACGCAGCTCGCGCACGACGAAGCGCAGCGGATCGTTGATCTGGAGCGCTCGCTCGGTGCGTGCATTCATGGGCAGGCGGGCGGTGTGCGCTCGATCGCGCAGGCGCTGCACGTGTCGCATTCCGGTCTCGGCGATCCACAGCGTCCGCTCGGCGTGATGCTGCTCGCGGGACCGACCGGCACGGGCAAGAGCCAGGCGGCGGCGAAGCTCGCCGAACAGCTGTTCGGCGGCGAGCGCAATCTCGTGCAGTTCAACATGAATGAATTCCAGGAAGCCCATACGGCGTCGACGCTGAAGGGCGCGCCGCCCGGCTACGTCGGCTACGGCAAGGGCGGGCGGCTGACCGAGGCGATACGCAAGAAGCCGTACAGCGTACTGCTGCTCGACGAGTTCGATCGCGCGCATCCGGACATCCATGAAGTGTTCTACCAGGTGTTCGACCAGGGCTGGATGGAAGACGGCGAGGGGCGGCGGATCAGTTTCCGCAACAGCCTGATCCTGTTGACCACCAATTTCGGCGATGCGGAGATCGAGGCATCGTGCAAGGCCGATCCGCAGGTGTCGCAGGCGAAACTCGAGGCGCTGGTGCGCGAGCGGCTGCAGGCGCGCTTTTCCGCGGCGCTGCTGGCGCGCATTCAGATCGTCGTGTTCCGGCCGCTCGATCTCGACGCGTTGACGGGCATCGCCCGTCAGGCGCTGGACGAATTCGGCGAGCGGCTTGCGCAGAACGGCCTCGGCTGGCGCGCCGACGACGATGTCGCCGGCTGGATCGCGCAGGCCGTTGCGCAGCACCCGGCCAACGGGCGCGCGGTGCGCGACCTGCTGCGACAGCACGTGATGCCTGCCGTGGCGCGCGGCGTGCTCGCCGCGCGCGCAGAAGGCCGGACCCTGCGGTCGGTGCGGCTCTCGGCAGCCGACAAGTTGTCGATCGCGTTCGACGACGAGGCGAACGGGGCCGACGCATGGCCGTCCGGTGATGCCGTCGTGGCCGAAGGCGGGGCGGCGTCGAATGAACAGGATGCGTCGATCGATACCGGATCGGAGGGAGCACCCGCATGCGTCTGATCGAATTACGCAGCGATGTATTGGACTCGAGGGTAGTCGCACTGGCTTTTGCGGCTCGCGAGGATTTCTCGCAGGAGCCGTCGTACCGCCTCGACCTGTTGAGCAGCGATCCGGAGCTAGATCTGGACTCACTGCTGGGCGGGTTAGTGTCGGCCGACATCGACCTTGACGACGGAATGATACGAACCTTCAACACCTACGTGTTTGGGGGCTACGACACGGGGCAGCTGAGTGGTCAATATACCTACACGCTGGAACTGAAAAGCTGGCTGTCGTTCCTGGAGGAGAACCAGAACAGCCGGATCTTTCAGAACCTGACGGTGCCGCAGATCGTCGAGCAGGTGTTCCAGGGACATCAGCGGACTGATTACCGCTTCGAGCTGGAAGGCGCGTATGACGTGCGCGAATACTGTGTGCAGTTTCAGGAATCCGATCTGAATTTCGTCAAACGCCTGCTCGAAGACGAAGGGATCTACTTCTGGGTTGAGCACGAGTTGTTCCGGCACGTGGTGGTGCTGTCCGACACGCAGCGCTTCAGGGACCTGCCGTTTCCTTATCGGCAGTTGCGGTACCTGCCAGACGGCGAGGAGTCGCGGGCGATCTGGGGGCGCGAAGGGGTGCAGCGGCTGCAGAAGACCCGTCGGGTGCGGCCAAACAACGTCGCGCTGCGCGATTTCAACTACCTGGCGCCCTCGAACCGTCTGGACAGTGATGCACAGATTTCGCCGGAGCCGGCGCTGTCGGGAGTGCAGCTTGAATACTACGACTACGCGGCGGGGTATCAGCAGGAACAGACTGGGGAGCGTCTGGCGCGGTTAAGACTCGAGGCGTTTCAGGCGGAGGCACATGTGTTGACCGGCGAGGCGAACGCGCGCGCCTTGGGAACTGGTCAGGCATTCACGCTGGGTGGTTACCCGGCGGTGAGCCGGAATCGTCGCTACTACGTGATCGGCAGCGAGCTGTCGTTTATCCAGGACGGACCGGACAGCACATCGCAGGGGCGTAACGTCGTGGTGAAGTTTCGCGCGTTGGCGGACAACCAGCCGTACCGGCCGGCGCTCGTGACAAGGCGGCCGCAAGTGCCCGGCATCCAGAGTGCGACGGTGGTGGGATCACAGGTGTCGGAGGTGTACACCGACAGGCTCGGTCGGATCAAGGTGCATTTCCACTGGGACCGCTACAAGACGGTCGAAGCCGATGCATCGTGCTGGATCCGGGTGTCACAGGCCTGGGCTGGCAAGGGTTGGGGCGTGCTCGCATTGCCGCGGGTTGGGCAGGAAGTGCTGGTGACATATGTGGACGGCGATCTCGACCGGCCGGTGGTGACAGGGGTCGTCTACAACGGCGAGAACCCGACACCCTATGACTTGCCGAAGGATGCCCGCTACACGGGGCTGGTGTCGCGTTCGATCAAGCAGGCGGGGCAGGCGCAGAACGGTAGCCAGCTCACGTTCGATGACCAATATGGCGCGGAACGCCTGATGCTCCACTCCGAGCGCGACATGCAGCAGACCGTCGAGCGCAACAGCTCGAAGTCGGTTGGCCAGGACTCGAATCTGTCCGTGGAAGGTACGTTTACGTCGGTGACCGGGATTTCGGTCAGCTATACGGGCATCTCGGTGTCGTACACAGGGCTGTCGGTGGGCTTTACCGGTGTATCGGCGTCGTTCGACGGGCTCAGCACATCGTTCACCGGTGTGAATACGGGCTTCACGGGTGTGTCGACGTCGTTTGTCGGTGTATCGACTGGTTTCACGGGTATCCACACGTCGTTCACGGGCGTCAGTACGGGTTTCACCGGGGTGTCGACGTCGTTCACGGGCATGTCGACCGGCGTGACCGGATTGAGCAATTCGGTAACTGGAGTCTCGAACGGCATGACGGGCATTGCGTCGTCGATGACGGACGTCAGCATGTCTGTGACAGGGCAATCAAAGAGCATGACAGGCGTGTCGCTGTCGTACACGGGCACGTCGAATAGCGTGACCGGCACAAGTACGTCGGTGGCCGGCACGTCTACAAGCATCACCGGCACGTCGATTTCGAGTATAGGCACGTCGACCAGCGTCACGGGAGTGTCAACATCGACGACGCGCAGTTCAGTGAGCATGACCGGATCGAGCATGTCGGCGACCGGCAACTCGGTGAGCATGACAGAGTCGAGCATTTCAGAGACGGGTATTGATGTTTCGACCACTGGTAATAGCTTTTCATACACGCTTGTCGGTCGATCGGATATTGGTTTTGACCTGAAGAAAATTGGCACGCAGGTGAAATACTGATGCCGATCCGCCATGTCAAACCTCAAGCTGCGCTCGTCGCGACGACGCGCACGCAGATCGGCTCGACGCCCATGCTCGGAATCAGCATCGGCGTTGGCTTCCGGCTCAGCGATCCCGCGATCCTCGTCCACGAAGCGGCGGTCTGGGGCGCACTGAAGGCAGCGGCGCCGTCGGTGCCACTGACTGAAGTCGCCATGCCGAAACGCTGCGCGGAGTGGCTGCTCGCCGGCCATTCGGTACATCGCGCGCCGGTCGCCGCGCGCGGACGTGCGGTGGACTGGGCCGCCTGGGTCGAGCTGGACGGTGTGCGCAAGACCGTGTCATGCCGCGCGAAGGCCGATGAGCACGCGGAGCGGGACGCGTTCGCGCGGCTCGCAATCGATCATGCCCAGGCCGTCGCGGGCGGCATGCGCGAGAACCCGCTCGGCCTCGTGTCGGGCGTCGCGCCGCTGCAGCGCGTGGGCGCGCTCGGTGTCGGACCGGACCCGCTGGCCGCGATGGGCGCACTCGAGAGCGACTGGCCCGAGCGCCGGCAATGGATGCCGGGGCGCCCGGGCACGCTCGAGGCGATGGCGCGCGACGGCACACACATGGGCTGGCCGGAGAGCACGGATCTGCGCTACTTCCAGCAGGCCGCGCCGGATCAATGGTCGCGTCGCGACAGGTGGACGCCGGGCGCACGCTTCGAACTCGGCGGGTTCGGCGCGCGCGGCGAAGGCTTCGCGGGCATGCTGCCGCGCCTCGCCGCGCTCGCGCTCGTGACACGCACGGGCCAGCCGGGCGCCGAGCAGGTGTCGCTGCAGCAGCAGACCGTCTGGCTGCTGCCCGACCACGATATCGGCGTGCTGTGGTGGAACGGCGCGCTCCGGACCGACTACGTGCTCGACGACGCGCCGGCGATGCTCGTCACGGCCGTCAAGGATGCCGGGGAGCGGACCGACACCGACGCGCTCATGGCATTCGCCGAGCACCGCATCGACCTGACCTGCACGGATCCGACCCGGTTCCTGGACGACGTGCTGATGCCATCCGTCGAGCGTGGCTGGGCCTGGGAGCTGATCCTCAACACCGACGACCATCCTCGTTTTTCGCCGCAGCCGCGCAATCGTGCGGAAATCGTTGCGCGGCTCGAGCGTTACCGGTCGAGCCTGGAAGAGGCACGGGACGGCTACGCGCGGTTGCGCGAATTCCGGGAATCCGTGAAGGACGAAGCGCTGCCCGTCGCCCCATCCGATGGACGCGACTGGCGGAAATATTTTGGCGAGGCGGGCAATACGGAACTGTTGGAAACGACGATACGCGATGCGGATCTGTCCGGGCTGCGCTTCGATGGCTGGCAACTGGAGGCGGTGCGCTTCGAGCGTTGCCGCTTCGATCGCAGCGCATGGGCGAACTGTCGGCTGAGCCACGTACACGCGGTCGACTGTTCATTCGTCGATGCAACACTCGACAACGTCACCTGGTGCAGCGGCTCGCTAGCGCGCAGCCCGCTGCAACGCAGCATGTGGCGCAATGTCGTGCTGGAACACATCAGCGTCGAGGACTGTGCGCTCGACGATGTGAGGATCACGAGCGGAACATGGTCGGCGGTAACCGTACATGGGTGTGCGGGTGCGCGGGGCGTTGTGCAGGACATCGAGTGGGACAGCGTCGCGTGGAACAAGGTCGACGCGCGCGATTGGACCTGGAACCGCGTGCGCGCCGACAACCTCGGGTTGATCGAATGTACGCTGACGAATCTGGCACTCACGCAATGCACGCTGATCAAGTCGAGTGCGACGCGAAGCAACCTGTCGGAGAGCGCATGGCAGCAGTGCGTCTTGTCGATGACGGTCTTTTCCGTCGGCACGTCGATCGATCGCACTCGGCTCGTCGATTGTGTGTTCCGGTCGTCGAGCTTCCAGGATCTGAGCGCGGAAGCACTGGGGGTCGATCATTGCACGTTCGAGCAGCTCAATGCGCAGCGTCTGAAGGCGGAGCGCTCGAACTGGACATGCACCTTGCTCGATGGCGCGAATGCGACGCACGCTCGTCTGGCCGGCGCATCGTTCGATCGCTGCTCGCTGAAGGAAGCCATCCTGTACGGCGCAGACATGCGCGAGACCCGGATGCGCGATTGCAACCTGATCCGCGCCGGCACGTCATGGGCGCATCTGCCCGAGCCCGGCGCGTGGAGCGATAACATGAACGCTCGACGGATCGATGTTCCGAGGAGGGAAAAATGAGCGGACTCGAACTGCCGGTGCCCGTACCCGCGCTGCCGCAGGTGATCAAAGGGCGGCACTACACAACGTCACATCGCGGACTCGAGCTGGCCAATACGGTTTACCAGGAATGCCATTTCGACCAGCTGGCCTGGTCGGGATGCAAGCTGTCGAACCTGCGTTTCGTGAACTGCCGCTTCGACGGGAATCGATTCGAGCGTTGTGAGCTGACGGACCTGGTTCATGAGGATTGTGTCTTCGCATCTACCACATGGACCGACTGCATACTTCGCGACCTCGCGTTCGTCGGGGGCGAGATCCGCGACGCGATGTGGGCGGGTGGTCAGATCAAGGACACAATCTTCTCGAAAGTGAACGCATCCGACTGGCGATTCGACTGCGTGCGTGCGGCACACGTGTCGATCATTACGAGCGAACTCACTGGCGTCGTGCTGAACCGCGGACGCTGGTCGGACGTGTCGTGGATCGGCATGCAGCTTGACGGCATGCACATACGCTCTGCGGAACTCGAGAATTTCATCGTCGGGCAGAGCGGTTGCAACGCGTGCACGCTCGACGCGTGCCGGGGTATCAACGTGCGCTGGATCGGTTCGAAAATCGATCGAATGACCGTGATCGATTGCGAATTCCGACAGGCTTCCTGGTCGCACTGCACGTGGACGGACGGTCAGATCCATTCGAGCCGGTTGCCTATTGCGAGCTTCGATCACGCGACGATAAGCAACCTGTCAATTTTGAATGCTGATATACCGCAGGCAATCTTCGATCACGCGAGCATCGTCGACAGCGATCTGCGGGGATTGCGTGCACCTCGTATCGGGCTACGTCATGCACGATTCGTGCGCGTACAACTTGCCGGTGCGCAACTGTCGGGCGTGGACGCGCGCGGCGCGACGCTGGAGCACGTCGGTCTGAACGGTTGTGACTGCCGTGCCGGCATTCTGATCGGACAACCGAGACGTGCGTGGCTTGCGGCGGACACGCGGCAAGCGACCTTCGACGAAGTGGGCGCAGAGGACGATGGCCCATGGAGGCAGCGCACTCAACCTGGAGCAAGAGGAGTATGACAATGACGATTCTTCAATCGGCCGATACGTGCGAGGCGAGGATCCACGACGGCGGGTTGCGGGAACCGGTGCCCGCGCCGCTCAAGCGGCAGGTTGCCACGGGTTCGGTCGGATACCTGACGATCGGCCGAGTCGGCGAATCAACATTTGACGGCGTGTGGTGGGTGGCGACGGAGCCCGGCGGTGAGATGAGGCTGGCGCGTACGGCGGTCAGTTGCCTCGTCGCGCCGCAGTCGGACGACCTGGTTCAACTGTACCAGGCAGCGGGCGACTGCTGGGTACTCGCGATCCTCGAGCGGCGTAGCGACGCCGCGTCCGTCACGATCGATTTCGGCACGGCCAGCGTGCTGCTGCGGGCGCACGACGTGCGCGTGCAGGCGCGCGACCGGCTGGATCTGGAGGCAGCCCGCCTTGCGAGCCGCGCGGAGGTGGTCACGCAGGCGGCGACGGAGCGCCACGCGCACGTCAGCGGCACCGACGCCACGCACGCCGGCAACACATTCGTTCATACCGAACGTCACCTGGGCGTCCATGCGCAGACCGCGGTCGTGACGGCGGACGCGCTGCTCAAGATGGATGCCGGCCAGATCCACATGGGTTGAATCAGTTTACAAATTGAGGAGGTTGTCATGTATGCCAATAGCTCTGCGGGTGGAATGGCGATGGCGGGCTCGGACGTCTGCAAGACGCCGCCGCTCGCGATCCCCGCGTCGTATCCGAACATTGCAAACCAGTCCGAGGCCGTGCCGAACGTCCCGACCATCATCTATTGCGGCGGCCCGGTTCACAACCTGAACACGATCATTCCGGTCACGCACGGCGACGAGTCGGGTTCGATGGGGGGCACCGCGTCGGGCACGGTCGCGGGCCCGTCGCGCCATGTGACGGGCTCCGGCAAGGTGATGATCCAGGGTGCGCCGCAGACCCGGTTGACCGACACCAATCTACCCAACAACCAGAACACGGCCGGGCAGACCGTCGCGCCATCCCAGACCGTCACGATGACGCTTAGCTGATGAAGTTCGTTCGAACCCTGTTCTCGTGGCTCGCGCTGGGCATCCTTGCGGGCTGCTCGTTCGGCTCGAAGAACGTCGAGCCGCGCCAACTGCATGTGACATTGGTAGGTGGGAGCCACCTGAACGTCGGCGCGAGCGGTGAGCCGCGGCCGATCCAGTCGTGCGTGTATATCGTGCGCGCGGCCGACTGGGTGCCGATGACGAACGGCGACGCGCCGTGCGCCGGCAAGGATCAGGAGGGCACGGTGGAAAGCGTGTCGCGTCATGTGATCGCGCCGAACCAGGTGCTGCAGTTCTGGATCGACGTGCCGCGCAGCGGCGAGCTCTGGCTCGTCGCGGACGCCGACTACGCACAGCGCCCGGCCCAGTACGCGCCGTTGCGCGTGCGCATCGACGGAAGCGGGGTGATTCATCTCGCGGTATGGCTCGATCGCAGCGGGATCTACAACGCGTCGTTGCCGGGTGCGGTGCCGCTGCCGCCCGACGCGCCCGTCGCCGCGAGCGCGCCGAACCCCGACGCCGCAACCGACAAACCCGCCCGACGCCACGGCTCGGGCACGAGGAGATACAGGCAATGAGCAGTCTGCCGGTTGGACCGGTCGCGTGGAGCGACGGCATGCTGATCGAGACGCAGCATTTTCAGCAACTGGAGCGCCACTTGTCCCATCAGGTCGCGTCGCGGCTCGGGCAAACCGTGAATCACGGCTGGGGCTTCACGCTGCTCGACGTCGACCAGGACGGGCTCGGCCTCGGCCGGCTCGCGCTGCGCGGCGCGCGCGGCGTGTTCCAGGACGGCACTGCATTCTCGCTGCCGTCGCACGACCCGCTGCCCGCGCCGCTCGAGACCGAACGGGCGCAGGCGGGCGACATCGCGTGCCTCGCGATCCAGGCCGCGCGCAGCGGCGGCCCGGAAATGGCCTTCGGCGAGGTGGCGTCGTCGTCGCGCTACCGGGCGATGACCACCGACGTGCCCGATCTCGCGGTCGGCCTCGACGCGCCGGGCACGCCGCGCAGCCTGACGATCGAGACCGGGCTGGCGACGCGGCTGTGCTGGAAGTCGCAACTGCGCTCGGACGAAGCGGCGCTGCCGATCGCCCGCGTGGCCGGGCGCAGCGCGAGCCGCACGGTGCTGCTCGATCCGCGCTTCATCCCGCCGCTGCTCGACACGCGCGCGCACGTCGTGCTCAATTCGCTGATCGACGAGCTGCAAAGCACGCTGCGCGTGCGCCTCGCGCATACGTCCGGGCAGCGGGTGCTGTCCGCGGGCGGGGGCATCGCGGACCTGATCGAGCTGCTGCTGCGGCAGGCGATCGCCGAGTACCGGATGCGGCTCGCGCATCTCGATGCGTTCGATCCGCTGCCGCCCGCGCTGCTGTATCGCGGCGATCAGCCTGCTCGGGCGGCTGAGCGTGCTGCCCGGCGTCGACGAGGAGCTGGCCGAGCGCGATTTCGGCTACCGCCACGACGACCTGCAAGGCAGCTTCGAGCCGCTCGCGGCCACCTTGCGGCATGCGCTCGCGCGCGTGATCGAGACGCCGGTGCTGCCGCTGCGATTCGAGGATCGCGGCGACCAGGTCCATATCTGCGTGGTCGACAAGCAGTGGAACCTGAAGAAGCTCGTGTTCGCGGTGTCGGCCGCGATGCCGGCCGACAAGCTGCGCCAGCTGCTGCCGCAGCAGACCAAGCTCGGCGCGGTCGAACAGATCCAGAAGCTGGTGGACCTGCAACTGCCGGGGGCCCGCCTGATCCCGCTGCCCAACCCGCCGCGCCAGATTCCCTATTACGCCCAAAGCACCTACTTCGAGGTCGAATCGACCGATCCGTTCTGGACGCAGACGCTCGCCGGCTCGGCGATGGCGCTGCGCATCGTCGGCGATTTTCCGGACCTGCGTTTCGAAGCATGGGGCTTGAGAGACGGGAAGGTGGCATGACACACGATATGAACCGCTATCCACGATGAACCTGCTCAGAAACGTTTCCTCTGCCATCCGGCGCGCGTCAACGAGCCCCGATCTGCTCGATCGGGTGATGGCGAATCTCGATCTGGCGACGCGAACGCCGACGCTGTCGTCGCTGGCCAATGCGGCATCGGCCGACGGCGCCGCATCGGTCGGCGAAGCCAGTCCCCCTGCGCCGCCGGCACAGGACCACGCGGTGCTGCCGTTCCCGGCGCCGGCGGGCAACGCCCGCGCGCGGCGCGACGGCACGGTGTCGTCGCCCGTGGTCTACAGCCAGCAAGGCGAACAGGTCGCGATCCTGAAGGCCGGCCAGCAGTCGGCGAGCTGGAGCAACCCGTTCGTGTCGCACGCGCTGCCCGCGATCCTGCAATTGCGGCGGCATCTTGCGGACGGGCCGCTCGACCAGTCCGCGGTACGCACGCAGCTCGGCCTAGAAGCGAGGCTCTACCGGGAACGGCTCGCCAGTTCCGGTTGCGAATGGGAGCAGATCCGCGACGCGTCGTACCTGCTGTGCACGTATCTGGACGAAAGCGTCAGCGATGCTGCGCGTGCCGCGTCGCAGGTGCTTTACGACGGCGAGCGCAGCCTGCTGGTGGAGTTCCACGACGACGCGTGGGGCGGCGAGGACGCATTCGCCGATCTCGGGCGCTGGATGAAGGCGGGCGATCCGCCCGTCGGCCTGCTGGCGTTCTACGAGCTGATCCTGTCGCTCGGCTGGCGGGGCCGCTATCGCGTGCTGGACCGCGGCGACGTGCTGCTGAAGGACCTGCGCTCGCAGTTGCACGCGCTCATCTGGCGTCACGTACCGCCCGAGCCGCTCGGCACCGGGTTGATCACGCCGGCGCGTCCGCGTCGCCGGTGGTGGACGCCGGTGCGGGCGGGCGCGGTCGCGCTAGGCGCCGTGCTGCTGACCTACGGCATCGCGAGCGCGGTGCTCGACTCGCAGGGTCGACCGATGCGCAACGCGCTGGCCGCATGGATGCCGCCGACCCGCACGATCAATCTCGCGGAAACGTTGCCGCCGCCGCTGCCGCAACTGTTGTCCGAGGGCTGGCTCACGGCGTACAAGCATCCGCAGGGCTGGCTGCTGGTGTTCCGTAGCGACGGCGCGTTCGACGTGGGCAAGGCGCAGGTGCGCGCCGATTTCGAGCGCAACATCGAGCGGCTCGGGTTGGCGTTCGCGCCGTGGCCGGGGGATCTAGAGGTGATCGGCCACACCGACCGGCAGCCGATCCGCACGAACGAGTTCGCGGACAACCTGGCGCTGTCGGAAGCGCGGGCGCGGACCGTCGCCGCGGAACTGCGCAAGACCGCGGTGCCGGGCGGTGCGCAGGCGCCCGAGAACGCCGTGAAGCGGAACATCGACTATTCGGGGCGCGGCGACGCGCAGCCGATCGATGCGGCACAGACGCCCGCTGCCTACGAGCGAAACCGGCGGGTGGACGTGCTTTGGAAGGTAATCCCGGCGGGCGGCCGGCGCGCGCCGAATGCGGCCGATTCGCCGGGCGTCGGCCCAGCCGCGCGGCCCGCGCTTCCGGACGGCGTCGTGACGGCACCCGACGGCCAGTCGCCGTATGCAACCGAGGACAAAAAGCAATGATACGAAACAGTCTGCGGGTCTTTGTCGCGGTTCTGATCGCAGTCTTGATCTGCTGGGTCGGCCCTTTGTTTGCGCTGGGCATCTACCGTCCGTTCGCCTCGGTCTGGGTGCGCGAAATCCTGGTCGCAGCCGTGCTCGTGTGGGGGCTGTGGCCGACGCTTGCGCGGCTCTGGGCACGGCTTGCGATGAGTCCGCGCCGGGTGCGCACGTCGCAGCCGGAGGCGCGATCCGATTTCATCGACGAGCGGCTGCGCGACCTGGACCGCCAATTGAAGGCCCGCTGGCTGCGCGAGCCGCGCAGCCGCTGGAAGCACTGGGGTGGCGTGCTGAGCCGGCAGCATCGGGCCGCGCTGCCGTGGTACGTCGTCCTCGGCGCGGAAGGGAGCGGCAAGACGAGCCTGGTGGTGAAGGCGGTGAACGCGGGCGGCTCCGACATGGCGCAGAGGCTCGCGATCGAACCGCTCGACAGCCGTGGAGGCGACTTCGATTTCCGCATCGCCAGCGACGCGGTGTGGTTCGATATCGGCGGCCGCTGGAACTTGCGTGATGGCATCGACGACACGTCGCTCGACGCGTGGAAAAAGCTGCTGCACGGGCTGCGTCGCCTGCGCGGGGGCGCGCCGGTCAACGGCGTGGTGCTGTGCGTCGACAGTGAGTCGATGGTCGATGCGCCGCTGGAGGTCCGCAAGCGTCTCGCCGACGTCGTGTATCGCCGGCTCACGGAGATGCGCGAGGTATTCGGGCAGCAGGCGCAAGTCTACGTGGCGTTGAACGGGATCGACCGGCTCGACGGCGCGGTCTCCATGCTGTCGCTGCTGGACGCCAGCCGCTGGGCGAGTGGCGTGGGCTTCTGCCTGCCCGAGCAGGCGTGCGACGAAGGCGCGGCGGCGGCCGGCGCGAGCTGGCATGGCGCGTTGCAGCACCTGCAGCAGCGCGTCCAGCAGCAGGTGTTGTTCTCCGCACCGGCGGCGACCGAGGTCGCGGCGAATTACGCGCAATTGCGCTTCGTCGAGACGCTTAGCCAGCTGCACAAGGCGCTGCTCGTCTGGCTGCAGATGGCGATCATGCCCGGCGAGCTCCATGCCGCCGCGCGGCTGCGCGGCGTGTGGATGGGCTCGATGGCGGAACTGGCTGTCGCGCAGTCGGGCGGCGCGACGGCCGGGCCACCGGTGCAGACCTGGCCGATGGACGCGTTGTGGACGCCTCTGTTCCGGCAGGTTGCGCTCGAGCGCGACGCCGTGCGGCCGAGCGGCACGCAATCGTGGCGCAGCCGGGCTGGCCACGCGCTGCGCTGGGCGGCGCTGCCGGTCCTCGCGATCTGTCTCGTGCTCTGGTTTGGCTGGAGCTACTTCGCCGAGCGCACCTATCTCGACGACGTGTGGGCGCAGTTCAGCGAAGCGAAGCGCGTGGCGCAGGCCCAGGTGTCGTATGGCCCTGACGACGGCTCGCCGCTGCTCGACGTCGCGAGCCAGATGCACTACGCGCAGGCGCAGGCGCAAGACGCCGGCCGGCGGATGGCGACGCCGTACTTCGAGCACGGACTCGTCGCCGATGCGGCGCGCGACACTTACCACCGGCAGTTGCAGAAGATGCTGATGCCGGAGCTGTACAACGAGGTGCGGCGCGTGCTGGTCGCGCAGTCGGACGGCGCCCCCGGCGATGTGTACCAGACGCTCAAGGTGTACTTGATGCTGTGCCGGCCCGATCGGCGCAACGCGACCGAAGTCGAGCGCTGGCTGAGCAGCCGCTGGGACAGCCTGTCCGGCGGGCAGTACGGCGACGACGACCGGCGCGCGCTGCTGGCGCATGTGCGCGCGCTGATCGAGCTGCCGAAGCTTCCGGGCACGCCCGAGGACGCGAACCTGGTGCGCTCGGCGCGTGCCCGGGCCGAGCAGATTCCGATCGTGACGCGCGTGTTGCAGAACATTCACGCGCAGGGGTTGCCGGCCCAGGTCAACGACACCTCGCTGTCGCGCGCGGCCGGCTTCGCATCGGCGATGAGCCTGCGGATGCGTAGCGACACCCCGGCGACCGACGTTGCGGTGTCCGGCTGGTTCACGCGGGCCGGCTACACGGACGTGTTCCTGCCGCGTCTGGAGAAGAGTGCGCGCGCGACGCTCGAGGAGGATAGCTGGGTGCTGCACGACACGATGCTGCACGGCAATAGCTTCCAGATCGACGGGCTGGTGCAGAAGCTCACGGATGCCACCCGTGCGCAGTTCCTGCAGGACTACATCACCGCCTGGCAGAACTTCCTCAACGATGTGACGGTGCGCAGCGTTACGGGCCTTGACGACGCTTCGCAGTTGGCGGCGGCGATGATGGATTCGCAGTCGCCGCTCGCGAGCCTGCTGCGCTTCGCGGCGCGCGAGGCGACGCTCACCGGCGCAAGCGACGAAGGCAATATCGACAGCTGGATCGATCGTCAGAAATTTCGTTTCGAAAAGGGACGGCGCCAGATCGTTGGCGAGTTGAATGGCCAGCACTATCGGACCGTGCTGTTGCCGGAGCATGTTGTCGAGGAGCACTTCCAGGCCATCCGGCAACTGGCCGCGCAGTTGAACAATCGCGGCGTGGAGTCGAGTAGTCCGCTCTCCCGGCTGTTCGAGCCGCTATACCGGCAATTGGGGCTCGTCAACGGTGCATTGCAGGCAGGGCAGGTGCTGCCCGCGCAATACGATGCATTCTCGCGGCTCAAGGAAACCGCCGCGCGTCAGCCCGAGCCGGTGCGGGGCATCATGCTCGACCTGATCGGCAACGGTAGCGCAATGACGACCCGCGAGTCGGGCGCACTGCTCAATCGCGGCGCGGCAGGCGCGACATCCACCGTGTGCAGTACCGGATTCACGAGCCGTTATCCGTTCCGCCGCGGCGCGCGGGTCGATGCGGGCGTGGAGGATTTCGAGCGCCTGTTCAGCGCCCAGGGACTGATGGCGACGTACTTCCGCGATCACCTCTTGCCCTACGTCGACACGTCGAGCACGCCGTGGAAGGAGCTGCGTTCCAACGGCGGGAATCTCGGCCTCGTGAATCCGAGCGTGCTGTCGTCGTACGAGACGGCCGATCGCATCCGCGGCGCGACGCTCGACGAATCCGGGCGCCTGGGAGTATCCACCGTGCTGCGCTTCGTCGACATGGATTCGCAGATTTCGGAAGCACAGCTGATCGTCGGCGGACAGACGCTGCACTATGCGCACGGGATGACTTCTCCCCAGCGAATCGACTGGAATGGGCAGAGCGCTAAGCTCGCGATCCAGTTGCAGCTGAAATCGGTCGACGGTCGGCTGAACACGATTCAGTTCGACGGACCTTGGGCATTGTTCCGCTTCTTCGACGCGGGGCAGGCGGCGGGCGGGACGGCCGACCGTCGCGAGAGGCTGTATCAGACGAGCATCGGGGCGGTCCGGCTGGAGTGGCAGGCGCTGACGACGCCTTCGCCGATCTGGTCAGGCATCCTGCAGTCGTTCAGATGTCCGTCGTGATGCACGCCATGTATCGCAATGCGCCAACCGGCGCGAACTTGAAAAGGAGTAGCAGATGATTGATCCGAAGGTAATCCTGGCTGCGTGCACCAGCGCACATGAATACGGACAGAGCGCAGGAAGCTCGATGGCGCAGCCATTCATGGACTCGATTCCTGACATGTCGGTGGCATCGTCGCAGAACGCGAGCAACGTGATCGGCGGCGTTCATCAGATCGGCGGCAAGATGCTGGACCATATGGTGAACATCAAGGCGTCGGTCGACAAGCAGGTTGCCGCGCACCAGGACGCGCAGCAGCGGCAAAAGACCTACGACTTCAACGTTAACATGAATGACCTGCGACCTACCAACACGGTCGGTTTCCCACAGGAAATGCCGTCCAACTTCTTCGCGCCGTTTAAAACCGGAAAATAGTCGGCTTGGACGCGAGCCGCTGCGCGGCTCGCGAAAGTTGGCAGGTCTGGCGTTCTGCGTCAGGTCTTCTGGGCGTAGCCGGCGACAACGGACGGCGCGCCGCATCATTTGAAAGGAATACGCAATCATGAAGAGAATATTTTTTGGACTCCTATTCGGTACGTTGTCAGTGAGCGCCTATGCGCAATTCGGCCAGCTTATCCAGTCGGTCACGGATCAAGTGACCAGCGCTGCGCAGACGCAGGTGAACCAGGGCGTGCGGTCGGCGACGGATGAGGCGGTACAGTCGGCGACGACGCATACGCGCAAGATGATCGACTCTGTGCGCTCGTCCGACAAAAGCACGATAAAGGAAGGCCAGGACGTAAAGCCTCAATGACCCGGAGCGAGATCGAGCGGATACGCCCCGCCCCGGGGGGACTGAATCGCGCAGCATGCAGGCGCGTGTCGATAGGAGAAAACTCTTTGGATTTTCCTAACGTAATTGCAGAACCAGATTCGTCTAAAAAATGACCGTCATCCGAGGAATTTTATGCGTCTGATCGAATTACGCAGCGATGTATTGGACTCGAGGGTAGTCGCACTGGCTTTTACGGCTCGCGAGGATTTCTCGCAGGAGCCGTCGTACCGCCTCGACCTGTTGAGCAGCGATCCGGAGCTAGATCTGGACTCGCTGCTGGGCGGGTTAGTGTCGGCCGACATCGACCTTGACGACGGAATGATACGAACCTTCAACACCTACGTGTTTGGGGGCTACGACACGGGGCAGCTGAGTGGTCAATATACCTACACGCTGGAACTGAAAAGCTGGCTGTCGTTCCTGGAGGAGAACCAGAACAGCCGGATCTTTCAGAACCTGACGGTGCCGCAGATCGTCGAGCAGGTGTTCCAGGGACATCAGCGGACTGATTACCGCTTCGAGCTGGAAGGCGCGTATGACGTGCGCGAATACTGTGTGCAGTTTCAGGAATCCGATCTGAATTTCGTCAAACGCCTGCTCGAAGACGAAGGGATCTACTTCTGGGTTGAGCACGAGTTGTTCCGGCACGTGGTGGTGCTGTCCGACACGCAGCGCTTCAGGGACCTGCCGTTTCCTTATCGGCAGTTGCGGTACCTGCCAGACGGCGAGGAGTCGCGGGCGATCTGGGGGCGCGAAGGGGTGCAGCGGCTGCAGAAGACCCGTCGGGTGCGGCCAAACAACGTCGCGCTGCGCGATTTCAACTACCTGGCGCCCTCGAACCGTCTGGACAGTGATGCACAGATTTCGCCGGAGCCGGCGCTGTCGGGAGTGCAGCTTGAATACTACGACTACGCGGCGGGGTATCAGCAGGAACAGACTGGGGAGCGTCTGGCGCGGTTAAGACTCGAGGCGTTTCAGGCGGAGGCACATGTGTTGACCGGCGAGGCGAACGCGCGCGCCTTGGGAACTGGTCAGGCATTCACGCTGGGTGGTTACCCGGCGGTGAGCCGGAATCGTCGCTACTACGTGATCGGCAGCGAGCTGTCGTTTATCCAGGACGGACCGGACAGCACATCGCAGGGGCGTAACGTCGTGGTGAAGTTTCGCGCGTTGGCGGACAACCAGCCGTACCGGCCGGCGCTCGTGACAAGGCGGCCGCAAGTGCCCGGCATCCAGAGTGCGACGGTGGTGGGATCACAGGTGTCGGAGGTGTACACCGACAGGCTCGGTCGGATCAAGGTGCATTTCCACTGGGACCGCTACAAGACGGTCGAAGCCGATGCATCGTGCTGGATCCGGGTGTCACAGGCCTGGGCTGGCAAGGGTTGGGGCGTGCTCGCATTGCCGCGGGTTGGGCAGGAGGTGCTGGTGACATATGTGGACGGCGATCTCGACCGGCCGGTGGTGACAGGGGTCGTCTACAACGGCGAGAACCCGACACCCTATGACTTGCCGAAGGATGCCCGCTACACGGGGCTGGTGTCGCGTTCGATCAAGCAGGCGGGGCAGGCGCAGAACGGTAGCCAGCTCACGTTCGACGACCAATATGGCGCGGAACGCCTGATGCTCCACTCCGAGCGCGACATGCAGCAGACCGTCGAGCGCAACAGCTCGATCGCCGTCGGTCAGGATTTCAATACATCGATAGTGGGCACCAATACCTCCGTCGTCGGTACGAACATAAGTTACACAGGAACTGCTGTCTCATATACGGGCGTCTCGGTCGGCTACGCGGGTGTTTCAACAAGTTTCACCGGCGTCAATACGTCATGTGTCGGTGTAAGTACAAGCTATACCGGTGTTAGCACATCATTCACCGGAGTAGAAACGGGATTCGTTGGAGTCTCCACATCATTCACCGGAATTTCAACCGGCTTTACCGGAGTATCGACGCAGTTTACGGGGGCAGACTTTTCCGTTCATGGTTCTAGCACATCAGTCACGGGTGTATCAAATAGCATGTGTGGTATTTCTTCGTCGTTGACTGGGACACATACGTCAGTTACTGGTCAGGAGCAGAGCATTGTGGGCGTGTCTCTATCCTATACAGGTGTATCGAACCACATGACTGGCACCAGCGCCTCGGTGACTGGTACATCGACAAATATTACGGGGACATCAGTGTCGAACACCGAGACGGAAATCAGTGTAATCGGTACATCAGCATCGACAGTAGGTACATCAACAAGCGTAACCGGAGTTCACTCATCGACTACCGATAGCTCATTTAGCGTTACCGGGTCAAGCACTTCATTAACTGGAAATTCATTCTCGCTTGTTGGGTTAAATTATTCATGCGTCGGAGTTGGTTATGCAAATCTCGGAGTTGACTTAAATCAAGTTCAAATGCAAATTTTGAATTGACCCTTTGTTTTGTTGCCATTCATGGGCGGGCATTATTATGTATTAATTTCTCGATTGCCGCGAAAGGTGAAATGGAGTCGAATTAAGCGAGCATCAAAGATGGTGTGACGATGGCTTTTAGCCTATAAGCACGGCACTCAGAAATCGGCCAATCTTTTCGAGGTATACGAATACACGCATCTGTAAATGTTTTTCAACGATATAAAATATGCATAAATATGGCACGCCCGACATTAACGTGATCTGCACTTGCGCGCAGCGCACGTGATTTGCAATTAATTGACCGCATCGACGGAATTGCTGCTCTTTTATTGTAATTTTTATGGGATCTGTGGATTTATGAGTAACCCGATTATAATTAGACCCCGAGTTAGACCGCAAATTTACCCCGATACCCCGAAATCTCCGGTTGAAATTCATCATGAAACTCAGGGGGTTAAAATTGAAAATAACCCGGAAATTCATGTTGAAGATCATTCGGAAATTCAATCTGAGAGCCATCCCGCGAGAGTGCCGCGTCGCAATTCGCCTCAGGTCCGAGTCGAAGTTGTTGATAATGTGGAAAATACTGGCCATGCAAATCAGGAATCGCGGAACAATCCGACTTATGGGGATATAAATTCACACCCCGACTTCGGGGGTGAAAAATCCGAGGCGCCAGGTCAAAAAGGTACTTCGCGAATTCGTAGAGCACTATGGAATCCAACTATCCAGGCCGAAGAGAACGAGCGGAGGGAAGCAGAGTATTATCAGGGTCTTTCTACATGGGATAAAGGTCTATATAATTTCAAATATTATGGCGAAGCATTACTCTTAACTCTAGCTGCTGGGCCAGGAGTAGAAATTGCAGAAGGGCCCGGAGCGGTCGGAGCGGTCGGAGCGGTCGGAGCGCCAGATCCGCTGGCGCCAAATGTATATACATTTGGGTCAGTAGAAAGCAATTCCCTCTTAGGCAGTGAAGAAAGTATTGGTCTTGACGGTCCGTCGTCTCCGATAAATAATCCATCTCAGTCTTCGCGGCGTAATAACTTCAGGGGGAATTCAAATTCTAGGCCCGATGAAACAGGTGAGATAAGGGAGCCGGGGAACCAAGGTAGTGGGCATGCGTCAAAGGATACAGGAAAGAGCGCGTTTGAGAGTAAACTTGACTCTCAGGTCAAAGAAGAAGCTAACGCGAGGCTTAGTAAGGATCAGAAGGCATATTCAAAGGGGGCTCGAAACAGAGAGTCGGCGTACGCCCGTGCTGGGTCGTACACTACTGGGGCTCACCCTGCTGAGGTGATTAGCGATTCATTTGTAAATCTTTCTGCGAAATTTAAGAACTTTCCGGGGACGAAACCTACTGAGACCCCCCCAGGAGGCCAGTCTAATGTCACTTATTATAAAGTCCACGATCCCGATGCTTTCTTGAAAGCGGTTGATATGGCGTATGGTGGTTCATTGAACAGCCTGACGAGAGCGCAAATCAGAGATTACGTAACCAGTAATCAGGCTATCGGCGAAGTATACGGGGTTCCCGGGTTGCATGCAGAAGTTAGAGCGGCAAATGACCTGTATAATAAACTTGACGCGAGTTATGGCGAGGGTGCTGCACGTCAACGTCTTGAAGCTGGCGATATTAGCGTTTCTACTTATAAATTGGGGGCTAAGTCAATGTCGGGGGAGACCGGCGGCCCTTTCCTTGCGTGTCAAAACTGCAGCGGGATTCTTCCGTCATCCATTAACGCCACTACTGGTAGAACAACTCCATGAAACGCATTTCATCTGATGTAATACAAAAAACTGGCACTCTTTTTTTCTATGAAGGGGCGCCGTTTTCCGGAGTGCTCTATGAGAAAAGAGAAAATGAAAACATCCTACCTTGGGTTGTCGAGAGTGGTGAAATAAAGGAGCGCTATATCTCACCTTATTTTGATATCCAGGATGATGTGCCGCATATTGAATTGACGGACGACGCATCAGAGGTTGGTCGTTTAATGCATGATGGTGGGCTGTTTAGTGGGGTTGCGTATTCATTCGACAACGGATTTTGTTGCGAGGAATATTTTTTTCTCAATGGCGAGGCAATTGTCGATATTTGTTGGGGAGGACGCGGGGACTTGATATCTTATGAAAGAGTGAGAGGGGATATCACTGAGACGTATGAATGGCATGATAACGGAAGGATTAAAAGCTATAAGGCAAATACGGCCGATTCATTTTTTGGATTTTTGAAGTTTTCGGCTGATGGACTTCTTGAAGGGGTAGGGGGCTATCGCGGGTTTGTTGGAAAGCTTCATGAATTGTTGGATGATGCAAAATCTTTGCAAATTGGCATAGGTAATAATTTATTTTCCTCTGCCTGCTCGAGTGAGCTAAAATTAATTGGCGCTGACATTGGTGATGATTTTCTTGATGGCATGATTAAATCTGGGGCATTGTCATCGGTCGAGACTTTACTTATTGTTGATACAAGTGTAACCCATGATGGAATTTTTGCCGTTTGTAGCGAGGCAAGAATTAAGAAAATCTCCATCAAGGAGGATGATGAAGGTCGGCGCAATGATTTGATTGGCGTGAGCCATAGTTTCCCGGAGGTTGATATCAAATCAATCTACTGAATTTATTTCATCGAAATAAATAACTGGGGCGACATTAATCGATCGATAGATAATTCTCCTATTTCGATTCCTAACACTCTGATGCTAATATTCAAGAATACAGTTGGCATCAGAGTGCTTAGAGACGGTTTCATAAAGGCTGCTCGGCGCGCCGGAGGGTATTCCAGCAGATCAGGCAGCAACCGAGTTTGAGGAACGCGCAGTGAATGTCGGCACGGCGCTCGAAATGAATACAGAGGCGGCGAAAGGATGCAGGCAGGCATGCGTGCGCTCAACGACCCAGCGATATTTGCCAAGGCCGCTGCAATGTTCGGTCGCGCCGCTCACGACGAATGTCTCGAATGCCGCGCTATACGCCTACGCGCCGAACTTCATCAAACTCAGCTGGCGCGCTGTGAAACTGGCCAAGCCGGCTAGTACCCTGACGCAAGCCCAAGTCCGCCAGCGGGCCACCCAGGCGGTGCAATCGGGCACGCATGCTCCATGCGGACGCGGCGCTCCCCTTTACGCTGCCAACCTCAACGGTGCCGCACAGCGGCACGCTGCCGAGAGGGCTCAAGGTCGGCGATCCGGTCCAAGGGGCGACGCCGCTGCCGCCGGGCTTTCCGGCGGCAGCGTCCACGAAAAACGGCTTCGACGGCGACGTCGAGATCCACATCGCGACGTAAGCGAGCTACGCATTCCGGCTGCACGCTCGTCCCTATGCTAGGAGACACCTTATGGCACTCTTCCAGATTCCGGTGCAATCCGCCGACGGCTACCCGACCGCCGCCATGACTCCTGACCATGTTGTCGCCTTGCGCGCCTCGCCAGCCCACGCCGGACACGTTGAGATCCGGCGGAATGGACGCACCGCTGCCGGACAGGTGGTAACGCTCACCACACCCCTCGATCTGGCCCAGGTGGCGGGCTTGTTCGAGCCGTTCGTCACGATAGAAGTAGTCGGGGCGGTCAACGGTCCGTCCGCGTACCACGTCCGTGCCGGTGCCATCGTGGCGGTGCAGCCGCTGGCCAACGGTAACGGCCACGTGTGGCTGGTCAACCATGAGGAGCTGTTCGTGCCGCCCGCGGCGCTGGCGGTGCTCGCGGGCCAGACCAAGACGGCCAGCGGCGCGCCGGCCCCAGCGAAGATCTGAGAACCGCCTGCGCAGACTCCGCCCTAGAAAAATGCCCGGCTGGGTGCCGGGCTTCGTCTATTCGAATGTGCCGTTGCGAGACAGGGTGGCATGACTCCGTTGATTCCCCTCGAGACAAACCCCGAGTATCTTCTGTGTTGTTGGTGCGGCAGGCTGAGCCGGGGCTTCGAATCACTTCAGCATCAAGCCGCCCGTGCCCGGTCGAAATGAGACGTATGGGCGCGTATCAGATCCCTTGGCGTACTTGGGCCATGAGCCGCTGACACAGCATCCGCTCGTCGCGTGCGATGCTGAGGCTTTGCTCAAGTTTTCGGATGAGCCCACGGCGCTCATCGAGAAACGCGAGTGCATCCGACCCCTGGCTTGCTAGAAGTAGTCGAAAGACGATTCTGCTAGGCGATTCGACCTTGTTCACTACTGGCACGAGCTCTCCGAGATCGGATACCACATAAGCGCGTCCATCGACATCGTAGTGGTAGGTCCAGCCAGCAGGGTGGTAAGTCTTCGTCATTTTTTAGCTACTGGTGGTGTTCGGACATTCGCTTCTAAGGCGGTCAAGCCGGGCAAAAAGAGCGAGCCCGCATTGGCATGGGATGATCCAGTTTTTGTGTTGCTTGGCTTCAATGCCGCAGTGATCTCGCGCGATCGATGCGGCGAGATCGCGCGCGGCTGGTGAACCTACGCCTTGTAGGGTGAAGTCGCCTTTCCATAGCTGTCCAAGAGACAGGTATCCCTCGTTGAATGGCAGATCAAACCTCATTTCACTTGCTCCTGTTATGGCAGTTCGGGTTGAGGTGCGGCTAGCCAATCGGCCTGGAGTCGGGCGAAAGCCACTTCATTGCAAAGGCGACTTCGTCACGGCAACGCGCGAACGATAAAGCCGCGCTCGAACTTTGGCTGACGAACGACACCCGAGGGTGACAGTGCGTCTCATCGGATATACGTCGCGCGACCAGCGGACCGGCCGCGCAGCCATTCCAGCACGAGCAGGAGCCCGGTCGACAGAACGATCAGGATCGTGGCGAGCGCGGCGATGGTTGGATTGATGTTTTCGCGAATGCCCGCAAACATCTGCCGTGGCAGCGTCGTCTGGTCGGCACCGGCGAGAAACAACGTCACGACGACTTCGTCGAATGAGGTCGCGAAAGCGAACAGCGCGCCCGCCATCACGCCCGGCGCGATTAGAGGCAGAGTCACGCGAAAGAAGGTCGTCAGCGGGTTTGCGCCCAGCGACAGGCTCGCGCGTGCAAGATTTGGATCGATGCCTTGCAGGGTGGCCAGCACGGTGGTCACGACGAAGGGTGTTCCCAGCGCCGCATGGGCACAGATGAGCCCGGTGTAGGTGCCAGCCAGCCCGAGCGGCGCAAAAAACAGATACATGCCGACGCCCACGATCACAACGGGCACGATCATCGGCGACAGCAGCACGGCCAGCAGGAAGGACTTGCCGCGAAAGGCCGTCTTCGACAGGCCGACCGCCGCGAGCGTACCCAGCGTCGTGGCAATGAGCGTTGCGATCGGCGCGACGATGAAGCTGTTGACAGCGGCCGATCGCCAAGCGTCGGAGGCGAACAGGGTCTCGTACCAGCGCAGAGAGACGTCAGGAATCGGATAGACGAGGAAGGTGCTGGACGAGAACGACAGCGGCACGATGGCCAGCACCGGTAGGACTAGATATAGCAGGGCCAACGCGACGAGCATGCGTAGCGCGACGTATCCGATGCGTTCGCTCAGCGATAGATGTGGGGCGAACCGCGGAATTGAGGTTGGTTTCATGGTCGCGTGTTGTCCTGCTATCGGATGTTCAGGTGGGTGCGGGCAAAGCGTCCGTAAACCGCGTATAGCAGCAAAGTCGCAACCAACAGCAAGCCGCCGAGCGCGCAGGCCATTCCCCAGTTGATGGTGATGTTCGTGAAGTAGGCGACGTAGTAGCTGACCATCTGGTCGCCGGGGCCACCGAGCAATGCGGGTGTGATGTAGTAGCCGAGCGTCACGATGAACACCAGCAGCGAACCCGCGCCGATGCCCGCGTAGGTCTGCGGGACGTAAACGCGCCAGAACGCGGCGAACGGATGGCTGCCCAGGGAAATCGCGGCCCGCTGATAGCTTGGCGGAACGGTTCGCATCACGCTGTACAGCGGCAGGATCATGAACGGCAGCATGATGTGCGTCATCGAGATGTAGACGCCCACGCGGTTGAACAGAAGCGGTAGCGGGGCATGAACGAGCCCCAGGTCGATCAGCAATCGGTTGAGCAATCCCTCGTTTTGCAGAATCACGATCCACGCCGCAACGCGCACGAGTATCGAAGTCCAGAACGGGATCAACACCAGGATCATGGCGAGATTTGCCCGCCGCGCGGGCAGTATCGAGATCCAGTAGGCGAGGGGGTAGCCCAGCGCCAGGCACAGGGCCGTGACGACCGCCGCGATCAGGAACGTGCGCGCGAACACCGAGCGATAAATGCGCTGGTCCGGATCGCTCGACACGACGTGGCCGCTGGCGTCCTGCCTGAAATCGAGCGCCGCGAGGACATAGAACGGCGAGTACGCGTGACCATTCCTCGCGATCGCCTGCCAGTAGCGCACGTCGGACCATCGGCCGTCGAGTTCGTTCAGTGCGGCCTTGATGCGGGCGGCCGGCAGCGGACGAGTTTCATCGTCGCGCAGCGGCATCGCGCGGGCGGTTTTCATCACCAGCGAGCGAAAGCCGGGTATTTCGCTATTCAACCGTCGCGCGAGTGCGCCCGTCGTTTCGTCGGTGCCAGCGGCAGTCAAGTCGTTCGCGAGCGCCGCGTAAGCAGCGTCATCGGGAGGCGTGCGCGCGTCCCAGTTGCGCAACGCGGCGACGGTGCCCGGCAACGCAGTCGAAATCTCGGGATTCTGAATCGCGCGGACGAGCAGCGCACCGATCGGGATGACAAACACACCCAGCAGGAAGAGGGCGAGCGGCGCGATCAGCAGTACCGCAATGGCGTGCTGCTTCGCCTTCGCGACGGCGAGGTCGCGTTTCAGCCGAGTGCCCGCGCGCTGCGGGGAGGTCTGGGCCGTCGCCGCGTCGATCATGCTGTCCATCTTCTGCCTTGTTGAGTCGACGGCGTCGATTCGGCCGCCGTCGATTCGCGACGGCGCGGCCGAGATGCCTGGTTACCTGGAGGCCCAGTCGGCGAAACGCTCTTCGAGTTCGTCGCCGTGGTCCGTCCAAAACGCGAGGTTCTGCAAGACCGCTTGTTTGCCGTTGGCCGGTGAATTTGGCAGTTTCGCGAGCAGCGCCGGATCGAGCGATTTGAGTGCCGCGAGATTGACGGGACCATAGGCAATGCGCTTCGCAAAATCCTGTTGCGGTCCCGGGGAGACGGTGTATGCGATGAACTTCTCTGCCAGTGCCTTATTAGGCGCGCCCTTCGGAATGGCCCAGTAATCGAGGTCGTAGATGCTGCCGTTCCAGACGACCTTCAGATTTTTGCCCTCGCGTTGAGCGGCATCGATGCGGCCGTTGAACGCGGACGTCATCACCACGTCGCCCGCTACCAGGAACTGCGGCGCTTGCGCGCCCGCCTCCCACCATTGGATGTACGGTTTGAGCGCATCGAGCTTCTTGAACGCCCGGTCCTGGCCCGCCTTGGTTTCAAGGACCTTGTAGACGTCCTTCGGGGCGACACCGTCCGCCATCAGCGCGAATTCCAGATTGCCGCGCGCGCCCTTGCGCATCGAGCGCTTGCCCGGGAAGCGCTTGACGTCCCAGAAGTCAGCCCAGCCTGTCGGAGCCGTCTTCAGGCGGTTTGCGTCGTAGGCGAGCGCGGTCGACCACACGAAGATGCCGACGCCACACGCTTGCTGGGCTTCCGGAATCAGATCGCTCTTCTTGAAGAGTTTGGACCAGTCGAGTTTTTCGTAAAGGCCTTCATCGCAGCCGCGGCCGATGTCGCCGGACTCCACCGCAACGACGTCCCAGTCGACGTGTTTCGCCTCGACCATGGCCTTGATCTTGGCCTGTTCGCCGTTGTAGGCGACCGCGCTCACCTTGGTCCCGGTTTGCGTGGCGAAGGGCCGGTTGAAGGCCGCTTCCTGCGCGGCGCCGTTCGTGCCGCCGAAATTTACGACGGTCAACTCGGCGGCATGGGCGCTAGTTGAGATGGCGAACGTCGAAAGGATACTCGCCGCGCCGAGCACCACCGAGCGAAGGATGTCCTGCTGTTTCATGGATAGACCCATTGGGTAAACGATGGAAGGGATGAGGCTGGGTTGGGAAGCATCAAACGAATACGCGCAGGTGCTCGGCATCGAACTCGAGCCAGAGCCTTGACCCTGGCGTCAGTGGCCCCGGCGTCGGCGTGCCGAGTGGCACCTTGACGAACAATTCGCGCTGATCCGCCAAGGAGAAGTAGAGGCGAACGTGGTCTCCAAAATACGATAGCCGCTGGATTTCACCGTTGACCCTATTCGCGACGCCGTCGCGGCGGCCATTCGCGAGCCGCAGGCGCTCTGGGCGAATGAGCGCCGTCGCCGGCGCACCCACGCGCAGATCGCCGGCCTTGACGCCGCGCATTTCACTGCCGTCGCTCAGCCGCAGCGTACAGAAGCGGTCGTCGAGGCCGACCACGGTTCCAGCGAGCGGGTTGTTGTCGCCGATGAATGAGGCCACAAACGGACTGGATGGCGCTTCATACAGGTGCTCGACCGTATCGAGCTGTTGGACGCGTCCGGCTTCGAATACCGCGACGCGATCCGACATCGTGAGCGCCTCGCCCTGATCGTGCGTCACATAGATGAAGGTGATGCCAAGCGCGTCGTGCAGCGATTTCAGCTCGTACTGCATTTTCTCGCGCAGCTGCTTGTCGAGTGCGCCGAGCGGCTCGTCCATCAGCACTAGCCTGGGGGTGAACACCAGCGCGCGCGCGAGCGCCACCCGCTGTTGCTGCCCGCCGGAAAGCTGTGCAGGGTAGCGTTTGCCGAGCCCCTCCATGCGAACCATCTTTAGCGCTTCGTGCACTCGCTGCGCGCGTTCGTCCCGCGCGATCCGGCGTACCGTGAGCGGATATTGAATATTCTGCTCGACGGTCAAATGCGGGAACAGCGCGTAGTTCTGAAAAACAACGCCTATGTCGCGCTTCTGAGGCGAGACGGTATTGATCAACACGTTGTCCAGCCAGATTTCTCCGCCGGTCGGCGCCTCGAAGCCGGCAAGCATCATCAGGCAGGTCGTCTTTCCCGAGCCGGACGGTCCCAGCAAGGTCAGGAATTCGCCGCGGTAGACATCGAGGTCGAGCCGCTTAACGACATGCGATTTTCCATCATAGGTCTTGTCGACGCCCCGGAAGCTTGCAATTATGTCTCGCCCTTTCATTATGATTCTTGATGATGACCGCTCGCCTCGGCGCCCATTTGGTGGGTGGGATGAATCCGATTCTGAATTCTATGTTTCAGACTCTCGATAAATGCTTTTTCTGCGGAATTCATGCGCTTTTTATTATTCCATATCAAGTGTACCGCAAGATCTGGTTGCTCGGCGTCAATTGATAATTCCCAGAGTCGGCCACTGTGTATTTCTGTTGATGTGTGGTGATCCGGGAGACAAGCGATGCCATAGCCGGCAATCACGAGGCGCTTGATTTCGTCGATACTCTCGGAGCGGGCAATGACCTTTCCGTCCAGTCCAAATTGCTTGCGGAGTAAGTCGAACGTTCGCAGTCGGTTGTAGTTCGAGGGGCTGGAAAGGGCGGCCAGATCGGCATATTGAATGTCGGCGGGAGTCAGGCCGGTACGGCCGAAAAGCGTATGGCGACGACCGCAATACAGCGAGTAACGTTCACGCATGAGCTGGAGCTGGTCGAGTCCATCGTGCATGGTCTCGCCATACGTGATGCCGCAGGTCGCGAGCTTTTGCGTTACCGCGGACGCGATTTGCTCGGGGGACGTGATTTCTACGATGATGGTCGCGTGAGGATAGCTTTGACGAAAGTCCGACAGGAAGTCGTCATAGGGCGGATAGTCGAACTGCCCGACACATAGGAGGCGGATCGTGCCTGTCACCGCGTCGCCGACGCTCGCGTCGGTTGTTGATGCTGCGTCCACCTGTGAAATATTGTCGTAGAGGTGGTTGGAAATATCGAAGATCTTGCGCCCGGTCTCCGTCGGATTGAACTGCCCGCCTTGGCGATGAACGAGCGTGTGACCAACGGTGTCCTCGAGTCGCCGAAGTGCCGCGCTGATGGCGGATTGCGTCAGGTTCAGGCGCAGCGCAGCCCGGCTGACGCTTTGCTCCTGCACAATCACCCGGTAGGTTCGTAGTAAATTCCAGTCCATTCGATCAACGATGAGGCGATCGGAAATCGTCATAGAGACCTCTGCTGAAAAGTCGTTCGCTGGCTGGGGGTAGCCAGGGCGAACCTGCCAACCGGGGCGCGAGAAGCGCGCTAATAAAAAAGCCGTGCAGAAGTCTGCACGGCGAAACCGCCCACATCCGAGGGCCAAGCATTGAGCAGGCGGAACTGCAAGCGCAACGCCAGTGGGGTGGCGCTACGCCAACAAGATGGTTGCTATGTCGATCGAGGTGACGTCGGCCAAGCCGCGCCGACCTAGCTTAAAAATGCAAAAACAGTAATTCATTTTGTTTGCGATAGTGAAATTATTCGAATCAATCGCCATCGATGAATCTTGAATTGCACTGCTGCGATGCACTATGCAGTGGCGATCCTGTAAAATCCGCCCCAATCAATTTAGCGTTCAGGCATGATAGCGACGGATGGCTATAGGCTATATAGCCATAATCGACCACTTTATAAGGCCGGTTTGGATGCGCGACGTGTTGCTATCGGATCTATTGATTCAAAATCTATCGAGGGAATCGGGCCACTCGTTGCAGCGTCAACTCTATGACCTCATTCGGCGGGGGATCCTGGATCGCATACTGACGGCAGGACAGAAATTGCCGTCGACGCGCGCGCTTGCTGTGGAGCTTGGAATTTCCCGCATCACGGTTTCGCTGGTATACGAGCGACTCGCCGCCGAGAGTTATGTGCTGACCGTGAGCGGCAGCGGAACCTTCATTGCGGATATCGGGATCCGCCCCGGGGCTGACGCGGCAAGAGCGTCAAACACCGATCGCTCGCCGTTGCTGTCACGACGCGGCGGAACACTCGCGCGTGGGCGCGGGGGGATTAGCCAGCCTGGCGGGGCATTCGTACCGGGTGTCGCCGACGCGGAATGGTTCCCTTTTCACGTCTGGCGACGCCTGGTCACACGCCACCTGAACAAGTCGGACCTGTCTCTGGCGGGCTATTCGCGCGAGGGCGCGGGCTTTCTTCCGTTGAGGGAAGCAATCGCGAGCTATCTGCGCATTGCGCGATCGGTGGTTTGTACGGCCGAGCAGGTCATCGTCACCTCGGGCACGCATCAATCGATCGACCTCTGCGCTCGCATGCTGGCGGATATCGGCGATAGCGCCATGGTCGAGGATCCGTGCCACTGGGCATTCCCTTCAGTCCTTGCCGCGTCGGGACTGCGCGTGGCGGCGGGGCAGCTCGATGAGGCCGGCCTCGATCTCGAATCGAGCCGCGTTCCGAAGCGCTTGCGTCTGGTTGTCACCAGTCCGTCCCATCAGTATCCGACAGGCGTCGTGATGCCACTCGTCCGGCGCATCGAACTGTTGCGCGCCGCGAGCCGACGCGGGGTCTGGATCATCGAGGACGACTACGACAGCGAGTTCCGCTATGACGGGATGCCGATCCCGTCCTTACAGGGCCTGGACGATACCGCGAACGTCATCTACATGGGCACGTTCAGCAAGGCGACCTATCCTGGCATGCGCGTGGCGTATATGGTGGTACCGCCGCATGTCGCGCGGGCGTTCTCGCACGCATGCGCCGAGATCTACCGCCCAGGCATGTTGCATCAGCAGGCCGCGCTCGCCGATTTCATCGCGGATGGGCATCTCGTACAGCACATTCGACGGATGCGCGAGGAATACGCACGCCGGCAACAGGCGCTCAGGGCGGCCTTGCACCGGGAACTAGGCGGCGCTATCGAACCGTCCCAGGCGCGCGCGGGACTGCACGTATTCTCCCGCCTTCGCGTGCCCGTTTCCGCCGCGCAACTGGCATCCGAGGCGATGTCCGAGGGCATCGTGCTTGGGATGCCGCATTTCGTTTCGCGCGCGGCGGCTGCAGCGGCGCCAGCCGTCGTGCTGGGTTACGGCGGTGTGCCGATAGACCGGATCGATGCCGGCGTCACCCGTCTGGCGCGTGCATTTGATCGGGCGAGGCGGGCGCCGATACTCGCGGAGGCGCGCGTGCCCTGAGGGTGATGCCTACCCGCACGCCGTAGCTCGAATCGTGCACCTGGTCGGCGCGAGATCCAGCCGCTGACTAGACCGCCGAGGTCGGCTGCAACGCCTCCAAAGCCTCATCGGCTGTTTGCAACAGCAATTCCGCGTTGGCCCGGCTGAAGCAAAGAGGCGGCCGTAACTTGATCACATTGCCATGAGTGCCCGTGGCACTGAGCAGTACGCCTCGATCGCGCATGGCGTTGACGAAGCGAGCAGTCGCCTGCGGGGCAGGCGTCTTCTCGCGGCGGTCGTTGACGAGCTCGACGCCGATGAACAGGCCATCTCCGCGTATGTCGCCGATCAGCGCGTGACGCTCGCCAAGTTGCCTGAAGCCCTCGCGCAGATACGTGCCGATTGCGTTTGCGTTCGCCTGCAAGCCTTCCTGTTCGATGACGTCGAGCGTGGCGGCGGCGGCCGCACAGGACACCGGATTTCCACCGAAGGTGTTGAAGTAGCGCGCCTCGCGGCCGAAGGCGGCGAGCAATGTCGGTTTCGCGACGAGTCCCGCGATCGGGTGGCCGTTGCCCATCGGCTTGCCCATCGTGACGAGATCAGGCACGACATCGTGCCGCTGAAAGCCCCACATCTGAGAGCCGGTGCGAGCGAACCCCGCCTGCACCTCGTCCGCGATGAACAGGCCGCCTGCTTCGCGAATCGCCGCGACGGCGGGGGCGAGAAACCCGGCGGGCGTCGTGTAGACGCCGTCACTTGAAAATACCGTGTCGACCAGCAAGGCGGCTGGGCGGATGCCGTGTCGACGCATGTCGGCTATCGCTGCGCGCACGCCGTGGGCGAATTGATCTGCGACGTCGCTGGACAAGTTGCGATAGCCGTCAGGCGCTGCGACGGTGCGTACGCCGCCACTCAGCGGCACCCCGTCGCCGAGCGAAGGAGAAGCGGCGGCGACCGTCGCGGTCACGCCGTGGTAGGCGAGCTTCGTGACGATGACGCCGGTTCCTTCGGTATGACGGCTTGCTATACGCAACGCGAGGTCATTCGCCTCGCTGCCGCTGCACGTAAAGATGGCCTGCGACAGTTCATCGGGAAACGTCGCGACCAGCCGTTCCGCATAGCGGACGATCCCTTCGTGCAAATAGCGCGTGTGCGTATTGAGGGTCGCGGCCTGCCGCGTGATGGCGTCGACCACGTGGCGATGACAATGACCGACCGAAGCGACGTTGTTGTACGCGTCAAGATAGCGCGTCCCGTCATGACCGTAGAGCCAGACGCCCTCACCACGAACGATATGCAGCGGCTTCTCGTAGAAAAGCCGGTACGCAGGGCCGAGAACGTGATGCCGGCGCTCGACGAGGTCGCGGTCCTGGTGCCATCTGGTGTTGTCGGACGAAGGGTCGAACGCATTCAGCATGGATTTGTCGAGGCTCAATTGGGCTGCTCCGTTTGTGCCAGGTGGGGCTGGCAGGCACGGTGCATTGTGTCGGCCGCGAAGTCCGGATCAAGCCCGGACAGGCGACGGAGTCCATTCCAGGAAAGCGGGTTGTTGCGCAGGATGTAGGCGCGATTGTCCGGGTACTGGCGCGCTCGCCAGCCGGTAATGGCGACCGTCACGAGCAGGCGCGCCGCGATGAGGTCGGGCAGCAAGGCGATCTCATTGGACATGAGCGGGCAAACCCCATGATAGGCGGATACGCATTCCGCTGCGGTCTCGAGCGGATTAGCGGCATCGGCGAGCTGATAGGCGCACGCGACGGCGAGATCCTGCACGAGCGGCGCCTCCACGAGATCGCCGAAGTCGAAGATGCCGGTGATCTGCTCATGACGATGCGCGTCGACCATGACGTTGTACGCGTTCAGATCGTTGTGAATGACCTGTCGGCGCAATACGCCGAGTCGCGGCAGCACATGGCGCTCGAAGTGGTCCATATGGGCGGCGGCGAGGGAGCGCTGACTGTCGTCGTCGATAAACTCCAGCAACCCGCGCAAACGATGAGCGTGCTGCAGATCCCATTGCAGCACGTGTTTGGCTTGAGGATGCGTAAAGCCCGCCAGCGCGAGATCGAAACGTGCCAGTGTGGCACCGAGTGCACGACGCACGCGCGTGGTGCGGGGCACATCGCGCAACAACAGACCAGGCAACAGGGACACCAGCCGAATGGCGCGCCGTTCGGCCGGAGCGTCGCCGTGCCAGTGAATGTGGTCACCTGCGAGGGTGGGGATGAGCCGCGGCACGGGCACGGCCGGGGCTACACGTTCGATGTGGAGCTGCGCGCAGGTCTGGAAATCCAGGACGCCGGGTGCTTCGGCTGGGTGCGCAGCCTTCAGTACGTATCCGACTCCATCGTCGAGAAGCAACCGGAAATTCTGATCCCGTTCTCCGCTCAAAACGGTGGCGCGCGCCCTCAATCCGTAGACATCCCAGGCGATCGCTTCTGCGTCACCGACTGTCAACAGGGGCGGGGACGTGGTCAGGGTTTCGTTGAGATCAACTTTCATGACGTTGGCGGCCGGAGGTCGGTGTCCGCGTTGGTGTTGGTGAGCGCCGATGCCCCGCAACTCATGCGCGTTCGGAAAGGCGATTCGCGCCCAAGTTGGCTCTCGGCCTATCGTGTTACATGGCCCGTATCATTTCGGTTGATGTCGCGCTCCAATATTCGTCATTTGACTGGCGATCCTCGCTGAGCGATAAATATTCCAGTGGTTGTGCGCCGCGCGAAGCATCGGCTTGGTAATCGGGACCGATATCGATTGATAGCTGAGTTTCGAACAATCCTTAGCTTACCGACCTCCTAAAGCTGTCCTTTACGAAATGATGGTGACGCTGTTCGTGTCGCTTCACGAAATCAATTCGCTTAACGAATGAAAGCGGCAGATAGAAAGCTATCCAGCAAATCGCTTGATCGAACTCTATCACAATGTTTTGTTTTGATGTTGTTGGTGTAAATAATTCGAAATGGCGAGCAGAAATTGTGAATTGCCTGGGGGGCGCAGGGACGGCTGATGGCGAGGTCGCTCGCATGCTGGGAGGCGTGAATTCCCTGGCTGGTTGGTCGCTGGCTAGGTGACTGCTCACTTATGCGGGATTTGTCGAATTGCAATCGAGCTCGAATTGAAGCGGGTGCGATTCATTTATGCAGGCGAAATTGTGCGCATTGAACATAAATATTTGTTTGAATGTTTTGGCAAATGCAAAGGCAAAAATCAAGATATGAGAAGTGGATTGAGTCGGAAGTTTTGGCCGGTGCCGCTTCCCCAAAGATTCCGTTAGCGGATAAGACGAAACGCGAACCGGGCGGGGCATTTATCTTTTGATAGGCGAAGGGCGAGGCGATCCTGAGATGGGCCTGGGTCCTCGACTGCTTTGGGCTGGCTGCACGCCGCGCGCTGTCCGGGCATCCAGAATCGGGAAACGGCTCGCCTGGTCGCGGCCGTCCCTGACGCTGCGCCCGCCGCCTCCCCCTAGCATAGGCTTCGAAGGTGTCCGGAGCGCCGTACCCGACTCGCGCGCTGGTTGGGTCTGCAATATCAGAGTGCCTGCCGAAAGTCTGGCGGTCTTGCGGTCCGCAGGTGGGACCGTTTTTTTACACTGGGTTGCCGATAGAGGGTCAGATAGATCGGCGACCATGCGCAGTTCGCGAGCTCACCGGCAGATGTGAGGCTCGATGGTGCAGTAAGTTGTGGAGGGAGAATTTACATGGCTACCTACGAAGAGCTGAAAGAGCAGCTCGAGCAACTCGTCCGCGAAGCCGAGTCGGTCAAGCACCGGGAGATTGCGGAGGCTCTAGTCGAGATCCGGGCACTGATCGCAAAGTACGGGATCGAGCCCGAGCAGATATGCGCGACGTGGACAGTCAGAGGTCGCCTGGACGATCGTCGCGGCGGGCAAATGCCGAAGTATCGGAATCCAGCAACAGGCCAGACGTGGGTTGGGCGTGGCCGGGCACCGAATTGGATGGCCGGACGCCCCCGCGAGATCTTCTTGGTGGGCGGAGCCCGCAGCGAGGCAGACTAGATTGGGTCACGGGACTCTCCGGGCGCGCGGAGTTCCGGGTAGGGAAACCGGGCAAAGTCAGGTGGGAGCTGGGCGTCGGCAAGCGGTGCTTTCGAGCTGCAGAGGCCTGCGGCGTCGCGCTGCGCGCTTTTAAGGGGGCGGGCACTGCGCTGGCGGGGAGCGTGAGACGTGATTTCGTCACCTCAGGCGTCGTTGTCCAGCCGCGGCTCGCGCTTATACCGTTAGAGGTCTGCAAGTGTCGCCGCGGCATCGCGTTTGACCGACCACCACTGCGACGGCGAGCGGGCCGGACGCACCGCGCACGACGTCCTCAGCACTCACGCGATCGAAGCGTGGGAGAGGGGCCGGTCCATTGGCGCGTGGCGCACGCGCCGGGACATTTAACGGCCGCTACCAGTAGGAAGCTCAATCGCGTTGATCGTGAAACCGCGCGCGCGGAGCAGCGCGACCAAGCCGTCCGAGCCGGGCAAATGCGAGGCCCCAACGAGGACAAAGGAACGTTGAGCTTCTAGCAGGTCCGGTAAGGATTTCATCCAAAGACTATTCCGGTCTCGGACCATTATTCCGTGAGTCAACTGCTTGTTGCCGCCGGCTAGTTCGACGGACAGCTCCGTTGCTGCTGCGACTTCGGGGTAGTCACCGCGGTTCAGGGCCCCAATGACACGATCCTTGAGGCGTGTAGCCTCCGGCGAAAACGCAAAATCAAAGCTTTGACGAATATCTCCGGTGGCCAGCTGCGCGCGACTCCGTGCAATTTCTTGCTCAGTTTCCAAGTAGCGCAGTGGGAGACCAAGCTTTTCTGCGGTCGACAGGACGATGTCGTCACGAGAATGGTATCCGGTGCTGTCACAGGTTGCGTAGGCGAGTTCATTTGCCATTCCTGGGGTTGCCTGCGCTAGGACGACGACGAGCCCCAAGGTTACCGACTCACTATCCAAGTCAGGAAACCGGCACTTGAGATGTTCGCGGAGCTTTGCAATGTGGATAGGTCTTAGTTCCTTGATCCACGCGGGCTGGGCGGACTCGAGCTGGGCGGCAATATCCCGAACCTCAGAGGCGACGCGGTGTTCCACGACCACCTGCTGGAACTGCTCCAGTACGCGCGGGTCTGGTTGGTGCAAGCTTGGCGACGCCACGTGGAGGCTACCCATGAGGATGCTGCGAATGCCGTTCGGGGCGATTACCTCGAGCGCTGGGGTGCCGCTGGGAGTGGTGTTTGCAGCCTGTGCCTGGCCGGCTAGTAGTGCCGCAGCACAGACTAGCTGGAGCCCAATAAGCGCCGTTCGGAACACGACATTCGAAACGGCCGCGGCAATTCGCGGCCCATGGTCCGATCTCTTCACTCTGCGGAGCTGGCGCATCCGAAAGCTGGCGGCGAGCCACGACTTGTCGTAGATCGTTTCCCCCGGAGCGGACTGGTTGAGGGCCATGCTGCGCGAAGGCTCATCAGTCAACAGCAGCGCGTTGCGGTAGGAGATTGGACTGATCGACACGGAATTGCCGTCTGCGGTCATGTTATTGAGGTCGCCACAAATTTTATTTGACATAAGTATATCTATCACCCGAACTGGTGAGTCTACAGGTGATGTTGGGTTTTCTGGCGGCGCTTCGACGGTCGATCAAGGGTCGCGGCCGGGTTGCTCGCAACAAAACGCGGCCGCTGAACGTTGGACAGGTCACGCCGATTGGTTGAGAACTTCGACCTCGAAACCATCCGGCCAGCCAGCCTTCGAGACGCGCATTGCGTCCTCGGCTATCAACTCAGGCGCGACGTCCTGGTAGTCCTCGTCCAGCGGAGAAATCATCACGATCGCACACGGCTGCCCCTTTACGGCAGCGATCTGGTGCGCCAGTCGCTTTAGTTCTGCGGTCCAGTCGCGAATCTGCTTCTCAAGAATTAGCTTCTCGTCATACGTCTTTGTCATAACTTCCCTCGTCTGTTCGCGGGTCGTTTGTGTCAGCGCGGGCAGACACCGGCGTCCCGATTTCTACGGACCAAAGCGCGCGGTGGAAATGCACGCCGTGATCCGCTTGGGTTTCCCGGACCAGATCTAGAGCGAGTTTTCCGGCGTTTCGGGTCTGGTTGAACCCGGCAAAGGCATCAGCTGACGGGCGAATTCAGCTGGTGCCAACTCTTTGAGAGCAGAGTGAGGACGGCTCTCGTTGTAATCCCGGCGCCAGGCCTCGACGATCGCTTTGGCTTCGCCCAACGTCTCGAACCAATGTAGGTTCAAGCACTCATCGCGGAATGATCCGTTAAACGTCTCGATGTGGCAATTGTCCGTCGGCTTGCCCGGTCGGCTGAAGTCGATTTTTGCTTGGTAGTGGTACGCCCACATATCGAGCAGGCGCCCGGAAAACTCGCTGCCGTTGTCGACAAACAGATGCCGCGGAGCGCCGCGCCGAGCGGCGATTCGGTTCAATGCGGATACCACGTGTTCGCCTTTCAAGCGTTGCCCCACTTCGATCGCCAACGCCTCCTTCGTGAACACATCCACGATCGTCAAAGTGCGAAATTTCGAGCCATCAGCAAGCTGGTCAGCCACAAAATCCATACTCCAAGCGTCGTTTGGCCTGACCGGAACGATCTTCGCCACGCGCGTCACCACCATCTTTCGTCGCTTCGGCAATTTCGAGCGCAACTGCAACTGCTCTTCGCAATACAACCGGTACGCCTGATTCCGACCCAACTGCCAGCCTTCCCGGCGCAGCAGTACATGGACGCGTCGATACCCGTAGCGCACACGCGTATAGGCGATCTCGCGCATACGTGAGCGCAGTTCTGGGCGAGGGTCCTTGATGCTTTTGTAGTACTGAACGCTGCGCGGTTGCTTCACGAGCCGACAGGCCCGCCTCATCGTCAATCCGTAGTGGCTCACCACGTAATCCACCACGTCTCGTCTCAGCGCGGGCCGGGCCACTTTTTTGCAGCTACGTCTTGCAAGATGGCCTTGTCCAAGCTCAATTCGGCGACCAGCTTCTTCAGCCGCGCATTCTCGTCCTGCAACTGCTTGAGTTCGCGTACCTGATCAGACTGCATCCCGGCGTATTGCTTCTTCCACCGATAGAACGTCTGTTCCGAAATACCGACCTGCCGGATCACATCGGCCACCGGCATCCCCAGTTCGGCTTGCTTCAGCACTGCCACAATCTGTTCGATCGAAAAGCGTTTCCGTTTCATGACAAACGACCTCCTGGTTCAGGGTCAAGTTTGCCGCAAAACTCGCACTCGGATTGGTCCAGAATTCCTAAAGCGGATCAGCCGATGGCAGACTACTGATCGAGCTCTTCGAGGCTGGTCGACGTGCGCGAAGACCCGCTTCCTTCACCGACCAGGACCTTCAGCGGCTTGTCCCGTTCGACCGTCGCATCGTCGGCTGGGCGGCTCAAAGGCGCTCCACCTCCTGCGTCCAGAACTTCATATGAGGCCAAGGTGCGATGCCGTTGCGTTCACGTAGTTCGCAGAATCCAGCGTGCGCGAGTCCGTGAACGCCGAAGTAGGCCGCCGCCTTCAACGACAGTCGAATGTCCTCGCCTTCGCCATCATATTCGTCGTCGCGGATGATCTCGTCGCCGGGGAGTCCTAGCTTGATTCCCGCTGCCCAGGCCCACGCCGTGGCTTCTGGATCTGAGCACTGGATGACGGCTCGATAGAGCGGATGGTCGGGATGCAGTTCTGCCTCGTCGAGGATACGCAGCATTTCACGCTGGCCAGCGAAGAGGTTGCCGTCCATCAAAGTACGAAAGCAGCCCGGGGTAATGGCCAAGTGCCCGCCCTCATGCAGCACGCTCGAAACGCGACATGCTGGGTCGACAGCAAGCGTACCGTGATCAATGCGGCACCCGTCGACGAAGCCGGTTGCCCCTACCTCGTAGCGTACCGGGATACCCACTTCGTTCAAAAATCGCATGACCTTGTCGCGCGTAGCCTGGGTGTCAATCTGATAACTCACTAGCATCCTCGACGGCATTGCGGAGCGGTTCTTATGCCGCTACGGGATTCGACTTGAACCAACTCTCAGCCTTCGCGCGAAACAGCGGCTCGATCTTGATGGATTGAGCACTTCCGGCGTCGACATTCTTCACGTGACCGCCGGCTTTCCCGGATGTCCAGTACCGGTTCGCCTCGGCCACCATCTCGTCTGCTGTCGCGCCTCCGTGACCCATGCACAGAATTCGCATTGCAGCGTCGACGTGGTCGCCGGCACCGGGTACACGGCAGTCCGACAGCGCTTCACACCAGCCGTTACCGGTCGGCTTGTTTGCGCCGTTGAAGCAGTCGAACGAATGCATGATGATCGCAGCCAGTACCAACGGATGGCCGGGATAGGCCGGAGGGCCATCGAGGTGTTCTTGCATCCATCGATGGGCGTCCATCTGATCGCGGATCACGCGGGGCGGTGCCATAGTCGTCCTCTGCCTGGAGCGTTGGTGAAGTGGACCTGCTTGATGTCACCGCATCGCCGCTGCGACACCGATTGCCCACTTCGCCGCGTAGTTGCTGTGTCCCAATGCCTGCCGCTCCGCCGACTCGACAGCTTCGAGTGAGGGCTCTTTGATCGACAAGATCCGAGCTTGGCGGATCGCCTCCTTCAGGACAGCGGTGCGCTCGGCGACGATCCACTCGTTTGGCATTCGGCTCTTCCGCTTCGTGGCCTCTTTGACGAGAGCGTCGTAGATGCTGCGCGCAGGTTCTTGGTGAGGCCTGAAATAGTCCATGGTTTCCCTTGATGCGATGTGGCCAACCGCTAGTCACGCCGGTTGGATATCGAAGTTCGCCTTGAGATACGCACCGTTGCATTTCCAGACTTCGGTGCCGTCGCGGTAAAAGGTGGCCCAGCCGTTTCTAACGATGACCCGCGCCTTCGGAAAGACCTGGCTGTGTCCGTTCATGGCAGCTGAGATCACGTTGCGTTCTCCGCAATGCGCCCAGTATTCGCCGTCAGCTTGTACATCGGCTCCCACGATCGTGCATTCTCCCTACCTGCTCGTTGCGGCCGCGAGCCATGCGGCGCCGACCTCAGTGAGTTGGGCTTCGGTGTCGAGCCGAATGACCAAGCCCTTTCTCGCGAGGCCAGACACTGCTCGACCCTCAGTATGTTCGACGGGCACCAGCGTGCCGGCGGGCGCCCTTCCCGCTTCCGCGAGAATGGTGTGCATGAAGGCTTGTTCGCCGCGTGACAGCTTTGGGCCGGTAGCCTCGGAACTGGCGACCACGGGCAATAAGGGGGAATGCTTGGCTCTCCGCCTTTCCGCAGTAGCAGGCCCGGTGATCCGCTGCCACATTTCGTCGTCGAGCCCATCGAGCTTCGCAATCGCTGCGTCGCGTGCGTCCTTCCACGTTTCCCCGCTAACATTGCCGAGGCGCTTTCCGGCGGTTACGCTGGAGACGACCCAGGTCGGATAGAGGGTGCCGCAGATGTCCGCCTGATAGTGGGCGGCCCACATCATTCCGCGACGTTCGAAGGCGATGCCAATGACCTGCGTTGATACGCCGACCGCCATCTGGACCTCGAAGAGCACTCCCGAGACAAGCTCGGGCTCTCGTCTCGTGTCCGCCGTTGCATTTTTGGTGCCCATGCGTTTCTTCCTTGAGTGTTGAGACGCGGTCCTTTCCATTGGCAGTTCCTGGCTACGGGTGATCAAGCAGGATCAGGCGACTCGTTCCCACTGCGTTGGAATGTACCCGAGCACAGGTGCGAATATGAGCGTCTCCGCCAACGTCGTCGCACGCTTCATGGCAACGATCGAGTCCACCTCGGAAATAAAATTAACTCATTGAGTATGTATTGTACTCACTCAATGAGTGGTGTCAAGGGCGTTTGCGTTGCTTTATTTGACGGCTCTCGAGTATCTCGCTGATGAACTTCCATGCCATCTCAGGCATCGTGCGAAACTCGGCCGACTCGGAAGGTTGCAACCAGTTCTCGATCGTGCGCTTCTTGGCTCCGATTCGCTCCGCAAACTCCTCACGGCTCATGTCGAGGACGCTCATCGCGTGCCTCAGGAAATCCTGCTGTGTTGACGTCACGTTGTGCTCCCTCGTTCTACTCAGTGAGTATCTTAGGGTATCGAAGCGGTTCCGTCGAGGAAGGGAAGAATCATGGAATTCAAACAAGCCCACCGACCGTATGTCGGTAAGCGCCGGGGGAACACGTCTGGGCATCAAGTGTTTCATTGTGCGCTCTCAGCTTGCCCAGCTGACGCTTTGTGATCGCGGGATCGAGCCGGAGATTACCAGGCACCGTGCCGAACATGGCAGCGGCCTTGCCGAACAGCGCTTGGCCGTTGAATGCACGCATGCCTGTCGGCTACCCTGTTGCGCCGGCAGTACGGGACGAAGCAGGCTTGCTTTCCGGGTCGAGGTCATTGAACGCGACCGTCGCGCGACGCTGCGGCGAGCGCCATACAGAAGCTATCCGCAATCGACGTCTCCGAAGCCAGGGTTGACACGCGCTGATTGAACGTACGATGGAACGATCCGGCAGTTGAGCTGCCGTCGACTACAGAACATTGGGGGAACTGACGTGGCAACGTTACTGGAATGTCTCAAGTCGCTCCTTTGCGACCTGGTGATGCGCGACCTCGCGACTGTGCGCGACGAGGTTGCCACGGTCGCAGAGCACATCGCTCGGCTTCACCGCGATGATGACGGATACGAAGTCCGCAAAGAGTCGCGCAATTTCGGCCGAAATGAGATCACGGCGGTAGGCCTTATCGGTGGCCCGGCCGTGCATCGGCAGGTCTGACACAGCTCCGTTTGCCCCCGAATTTCCGGGTACGCTTAGCTACTGGTGGACCGAGCTTCGCGGGCAAGCCGCTCTATCAGCGGCAGCCAAGAGCGGACGCAGTCCGGGCGCGGCGAGCGCGGAGGCTCTCTCGGGGAGAGAGGTGAACAAAAAGGTAATGAGGCAGAGTGGTATGGGCTGACCGACAAGCCAAACGGTCCTGTAATACCCGCTTCGTTTCCAAACGCGCGCTCTACGCCTGGATTCGTCCCGAAGTGACCTCTGGGGCTTCGCGCAACGACGAAACTTATAGACCGAGCGCCGCCAAGCGAGCCCGGATCGATGCTGCGTTCTTGTAGGGAAACGTCACCTGCTTTCCGTCAAGCAAGCCGTCGTAGCCGTCGCCAAACGCCTTCGTGATAGCCGGGAGAGCTTTGAACGTCGTCTTGTTGCCGAGCGCTTCAAGACGATACGCACTGACCTGATAGAAGTCGCCCTGAAAGTCGGCACCGGCCGACGCGGACGCCCAGCGCGCCAACACAACAACGTCGTTTGCTCGGTAGAAAACCGTAACGATTTCCGGCCCGCCACCTTCCGCTTCGATCGTTCCAATCATGACTGCTTCAGCGCCGTCGCATTTCCAGAGGAGTTGCTGATCGAACACAGCCGAACTGACGTTTGGATCGACCCCGGGCGGGTATTCCTTGTGGATGACGACGGAGCAGCCCGGACGGACTTGCTTCGCAGGCAACGTCACGTCGCCGTCGGCGAATGCATACCCAGAGAACAGCATCAGGGCCGTTGAGATGAGTGTGAGAAACGTCTTTTTCATACTTGCCATCCGTTTGACGCAGTCAATGCGCCTTGCCATCTTTCAGAGCAGGGATTTTTACCGTCGTTCAACAACACGAATGCGCGTTTGGCCATGTTTCCACGATCCCGGATCCGGAGCAATGCCTTGTTGATGATGTGGGTTACGTCGTGAAGCGAGTTTCGGTCCGCAGGTTCATTGATACCGTTTGTCCTCCAGAACCACGCGGACGAATCGCATCCGATCGCGCTGTCGGTTGCGAGCAGCCGCGGATTCGGCATTGCGCTGTTACCGGATTCGTCTTGATATCGACGGTAGGTGCTGTCCCAGGTCACTGCCAGCGGACCCCGGCCCCGATAGTCGACATCCGGATATTGCGCGTTGCCGAACAGAACCTTGCCAAGCTCCTGGTCATTGTTGGCCAGATGCGTTTCCGTGTACGCGCGCATTTGGGGCTCTGTCCAGGTTGGATTCAATCGTTTCAGTCCCGCTACCAACGCACTATGATAGATGCCCCATAGGCGGCTCCCGTCGCGGTAGACCAGACTTTCTTCAAACGAGGTGAAGTTGGTGCATTCGACGCTCGCTTGGCCGAGGAAATGAGACACACGTGCGCAGGTGTTCAAGCGGTATTTCCGGAAAGCGGTGGTGAGGTCGGTCGAGTATTTGTCGGCATTCGTCGCCGTGATGTTCGGAAATAGCGTCGTCAGAATTTGGTGCGTCATCGTGAGATCCGCACCGCATGCGGTGCACCTCAACCCGGCCGAGATGAAGTTGCCGACGAGTCCCATCGGATGCCAATGATAGACTAGCGGGGATGCGCGAAAATCTGCCACGCTTGAGGCTCGGTCCCACCAGCGCAATGCATCGATACGGGTCTTTTCGGCCTTCCACACCGGCAGACCCGCATGCATGAACGAATCCAGCGCGTCCCACTTGCTCATTTCTCCGCCCCACTCGCTTTCATATCGCACGACCAGATGATCGAGGCGATCTGCGAGCCATGGTTTCCGGAGCGCCAGTTGCAGTTCGTGGGCGGTAATCTTGCCGTCTTTCTGCCCCCCGCTATCGATCGCGTCCTCGAGCCTCATGATCGTCTCGTCTGAGCGACCGCCCTTGAACGACTCTTCGAAGGTTGTGAGTTCATCGGGTGTGCCATTGTCCGCAACAAACAGCGCGCGTTGGAACATGTCGGACACCGATCTATTGAGAGTAACGACATCGAACCCCGGCCAGTCCCACGAGCTCTTCAGCTCAACCATCGGGTGGCCATGATCACATGCCCAGCCGTCTACTTGGACATTGCTTTCGTCGGCGACGCTGACAGCGTACCAAGTCTTGCCTGCGGATTCGGCGAAAGACTGTGCTGATGGTGTGTAGATGACTCGAGTCCAAGCTGCGGGTCTGCCGCTGCTCGGTCATCGATTGCATTTTGCTTCCCGTGATGAATTGTCTATTGGTAAGTGAGGCGAATAAAAAGCGCTGCATACTCTTTTTCATGGGAAATCGCGTACACAGCAAAGGCCACCTGCGCCCGAGGGAGCATGCTTTAGCGCTGCAGGCGGCGTGAGGAAGAGAAGTCGGTCACGATCCAGCGGGGCTGAACCGGAAGGCCGCGAAGGGCGGAAATTGGCTGCCTAGTAGGAATTGCGCTTCTATCGCAAGAATAGACATTGCAGCCCGAATTGATTCGGTCAATGCTTTCGCAATGAGGCGGAGTGTATTTCCGGACACAATTAGAATTGTGCCGTACAATAGAGCCAGCCATAGTTATTCCTTTTCTTGGCAACCCTCGCGGGTTGCTGGAATGGGTTTGCGATAACTGTGGTCAGGCTGATGTCGGTGTTACCAGCACCGGCTTCAGCCGCTTCTCAAAATCAACTGCTACTACTCTCGTAGTCCATTGAAATGAGATTTGAGTCTCATTTCGTGGCAGATTCCTGGGTCGGCGCGTGGCTGAGGTCTCGCCCTGCAGTTTCGGGAAAGGTCAGCAGCACGACAACCAGCAGTCCGTAGGCGACAGCCGCAAACAGTCCAATGCTCGCGCCCAGGTGATCTTGGGACGCCAGCGCGCCGATCAGGAATGGGAAAAGTGCGCCAATGGCGCGGCCAGCGTTGTAGCAAAAGCCCTGCCCTGACCCGCGAACCGAGGTCGGATAGAGTTCCGAGAGGAACGCGCCCATCCCCGAAAATACGCCCGACGCCGCGAAGCCCAATGGGAAGCCGAGCCAGAGCATAGTCGCGTTGCTCAAGTCGAGGGAGGTATAGACGACGACGATGATCATCGACGCGACAGCGAAGCCAATGAAGTTTGCTTTTCGGCCGATGCGGTCGCAAAGGAACGCGCTGCAGACGTAGCCCACATAGGAGCCAGCGATTACGACAGCGAGATAGGCGCCGGTGCTAATCACGGACAGATGCCGTTCAGTCTTGAGGTAGGTCGGCAACCAGGTCGCGATCGCGTAGTAGCCGCCTTGTGTGCCGGTCGCAATGAGCGTTGCGCGCGCCGTGATTGAGCGGTACTGCCTCGAGAAGATGGCGAGGAGTCCGGGGCGTGAGCCCTCGGCACGGGCCGCATGTGCGCGGACATAGACGCTGGAGTCTTCGACGTGGCGCCGAAGAAACAGGATGAGCAACGCGGGCAAAACGCCGATCAGGAATAGCGTGCGCCACGCGATTTCCGGCGCGAGGATCGAAAACAGGAGCGTGTAGAACCCGACGGCAACACCCCAACCTAGCGCCCAACCAGCCTGCACCAGACCCACTGCTTTTCCTCGATCACCGGACGACACCAACTCGGCCATGAGGATCGATCCGGCCACCCATTCCCCACCGAAGCCCAGGCCCATCAGGCCGCGGGCCACCAGCAGCTGGGTTGGGCCTTGTGCGAGCCCGCACAGGCCGGTGAAGAGTGCGAAGCAGAGAATCGTGAGCTGCAGCGTCCTCACGCGTCCGATCCGATCGGCGAGAATGCCCGCCCCCCAGCCGCCCACTGTCGACGCCAGGAGCGTCGTGGTCCCGATCAGGCCGGTGTCGCGTAGGGAAATGCCCCAGATCGTGATCAGGGTTGGGACGACGAGCGACAGCATTTGCACGTCCATGCTGTCGCAGATATATCCGATTTTGCAGCCCCAGAAGGCACGCCGCACGGCAGGCGGACTTCCGGTGTACCAGGAAAGCACACCGCGTTCTGAATTGCGGGCGACCTCGCCAAGTTGGCTCGACATGCTGGATCCTTGCTCCTAGCAGGCGGTGCAGCGTGCTGATGCACGTACACCGCGTGGAAATTTGATTGCAGAGAAGTGGTGAGGCTTCAGCTGTCGACCTCGCGATCCGTCACAAGCATGTAGCCGGGGCTGTGCGCGTAGGCGAGATCCAATCCAGCGGATTCGATGGCTATCTGAGATGTGACGCCACAGGCCCAGAAAACAGGCGTCTCCCCCTTCAGGACAGGAGTAGCGTCGCCGAAGTCAGGGCGAGACAGATCCGCGATGCCGAGCGCTGACGGGGCACCGATGTGGATCGGGGCACCGTGGCAATCAGGGAGCTGTTCAGTGATTCGGATCACGAGGTCGATCTGCTCATTCGGGATCGGCCGCATCGTGGCAACGAGATTGCCGGAGAATCGCCCAACCATTTTGTTTCGAATATTGGTTTTATACATGGCGATATTTCGATTTTCTGAGATGTGCCGCAGGCGAATACCTGCCTTTGTGAGCGCGCTTTCGAACGAGAACGAGCAGCCAATGGCAATCGGGACGAGGTCCTCGCTCCAGTAGTGTTCGATGGAGCGGAGCGTCGACGAGAACGAGCCGCCCGCCAAAGCCCGGTACTTCCCAATATCGGTTCGGAGATCGATGTCTCGTCCTAATGCGGGTACGTCCCACTGACCGGGCTCACCCGTCCAAATCACTGGGCAGGCGGCTGGATTCGCTGCGCAGAACTGCACAAACTCCGTGGCATAGGCGGAGGGCAGAACCACCAGATTCGCTTGAACGAAGCCGGCCGACGCCGAAGTAGTGGGCGCCCAGACGCCGTGTTCGCGAACGAGTCGTCTGAATGCCTGCGGGGCGAGCCGGTCGAGTGCCATATGCGTGTCGCGAGTGGTTTCGATTAAGTGAGGTGATGGTAGTGATTCTGCGGAGGGTGTCCATCGTATTTTTTTTGACGAGGGGCAATTATTTTTTTCAAAGCTTACAAATAGGCTAAATAATATCTTTGATGGAAATATTGAAAATCAGTTTTCATTAAATAAAACCTTTTATCTCTTGCTTGGCGATAGATGGAGAAAATAATCGGTATAGTTGACCACGTTAACGGTATGGCCGGAATTCGATATAGAATGAACACTCGATTTCTTGAGACGCTAGTGGTCCTCGCGCGAACACGCAGCATCAAGGCAACAGCAGTTGTCCTTGGCACAACCTCCGGCGCCATTTCGCAGCGGATCAAGAACCTGGAGGAGACCTTCGACGGTGTTCTCGTCGAGCGCTGGCACGGCACGGTTCGACTGACCAGTCTGGGGGAGCACGTTCTGCCGTATGTCCGATCGATCTTGGAGGCAGAGAAAGATCTGATCGCGGCGTTGCCGGCCGGTAGTCAACACTTCGGCCGGCTCCGGCTTGGCGTCATCGAGACGATCGTGCACAGTTGGCTGCCGGAGTATCTCCGTGAGTTTGCTGTCGAATTGCCGAAGGTCGAGCTCGATCTGAGCATCGACGCTACGACTGTCTTGCACCAGCGTCTGCTTGCTGACGAGCTTGACGTGATTTTCCGGGTCGGTGGCAGCGATGACGAGCGAATGGTAAGCGAAGTTCTTGCCGATTTCCCAGTTCGCTGGATTGCCCGATCCCATCTAGTGGATCCGCTTGCGCATGGGCTCGCGAAGCGCGTTTTGGCCCATCCGATACTGACCTACGGGCGCGGGACCGCGCCATACCACGCAGTGTCGCAAATCACGAAGTCGCTCGCGATGTCAAACGGCATTGCGCCTCAATCGATACGCATCACGCCATCACCCTCTATCGAAGTGATCCGTCAGTTGGTGTGCGACGGCTATGGCGTCGCGGCCATACCTCCCCTCCTCGTCGACGAGCTGATGGCTGACGGTTCCTTGGTCGAACTCCCGCTTGACCCGTCACCACCGCCGATCGCTGTCGCGATGGAGTGGAAGCTAAATCACGGGAGCCCTATCACGATGGCGGGCGCCAGCATCGCCAGGAAGGTCGTTGAACGCTACGGTCGAAGTGTCGGGCGCGGATTGATCAACGTGCTTTGAACGACGCGTGCAGGAAGTTTGGACGGAGTTCGTCAAATCACGTCGCGGACATTTTGTCGGGCTTCTATTTCAGTTGTCGCCGATATTGCGAGGCTCCGCTACCATTGCTCCTTCACTAACGTGAGGGATTATCTTGGGCACTAGTGTCAAGGAACTGCAAGCGCAATTACGTGACCTGAATCGGAGTCTCGCAGACGCGAAGAGTAGCGAAAGGCAGGCTTTCCTACTTTCCGTTGCGGAGCAGGTCGCACTCTACGGTATTGCCGAGGAAGAGTTGGTAATTGCAGCGGGGTTCAGAAAGGTACGAAAACGACTACCGGCGAGATATTACGATCCTTCGACGGGACAGAAGTGGTCGGGCCGCGGGCCGACTCCGAAGTGGCTGGATGGGAAAAATCTGGACCATTACCGGATCGACAGGGAGGTCAAAACATGGTGGCCGGAGAAGAACTGATAGGGCGACACGCAGGCCGCACTCGACGCCGAATGACAGACCGAACAGATCGCGAGCGAAAGCCTCGCGGAGGCACGCGCGAAGCACGACGCCAGCGCGGGCGCGTTGAGCGACTAGCTGCAGGCGCAGACCACCTGTCGCCGCGCGCTGCTTGACCGCGTGAGCACCGAGAGCAACGCACGCAGCGCGGACTGCGCACTCGCCATCGCGAAGGGGCTCGACGCGAACACACATCTGCACGTCACGCCGTCGCCGCCGGTCAGCACGCGCTCGAAATCGCCCGTGGACGCTACAGAGCCAGTTTACAGAACTATCGAATGCACAAACGGCACTGACCGACGCCAATAAGGAGCGACTATTCGCTGTATCTAAGTCGCGCATCGTCCGCCTCAAGCTTGCAGCCAACCTCAGGGCCCCCGAGCTGTCTAGGCCCGTTCACTCCACCGCTGCCATGCGCAGAGCCTAACGTAAGTGACCCGGCCTTTCAGGCGAACTTCCGCGCGGCCGCGAGACCGGATCCTATTCCACCTCGCTGCCGGCACCGCCTACTAGGAAGGCTTCGCGAGGACGTCCGGCCATCCAATTCGGTGCTCGACCTCGCCCAACCCAAGTTTGGCCCGTTGCTGGATTCCGATACTTCGGCATGGGCACGCCACGACAATTGACCTCTCCACCACGGACCACCCAATTCGGGAAGATCTGATCCGGACCAATTCCGTACTTGGCGACCGCCTCCCGGATCCGGGCTAGCGCTACCTCAATCTCTCGCTGCTTTACGGTATCTGCCTCACGAGTAAGTTGCTCGAGCTGAGTCTTCAGTTCATCGTAGGTAGCCATGGATGTTCTCCTGTAGGCGTGAATCGGATCGAGATATCGGTCCAGCGTACCGATCACGTGCGGGTTAGCTGCACGCCACATTGCATTGCCTCCACCGGCTCGTCGTATTAAGCGAGACACAGGGATTGAGCGTTTTCTGGATGTGCCAAGAACAGAATAAAAAGAGCGTGCGTCGAGTGGGGACGCGCCACACGCTGGGAGGCCAACTTTGAGCGCGCCGTAGATGTACGTTGGCAGCGTGATCACGCCAGCACCGGCGACGAAGTAGGTCGTGACGAAGTCGTCGAGGGACGTCACGAAGCTCAGAATGACTCCCGTTACGACACCGGGCCAGATGAGCGGCAGCGTGACTGTCCAGAACGTCGTCCAGGGGGTAGCCGATAGCGTTGCCGCGGCGTCGAGCAGATCCTGGTCCACCTTCTTGACGCTCGCGCGAATGGGGATATACGCGACGGGCAAGCAGAAGACCACATGCGCGAACAGCACGCTGGCGAAATTCAGGTCGATCGACAAAGACGAGAAAGCAAGCAAAGTCGCGATGGCAAGCACAATCTCCGGGACCACGAGCGGGATCTGCATCGCCGTCTCAAGCATGGATGGCATCGCATGCGACCCGCGATCGAGCGTGACCGCCGTAGCCACGGAAATCACCGTCACAACTGCGACAGTGGCGCTGGCCAGCGCGAGCGAGCCCAGCGCGGCTCGCAGGAGATTGTCATCGGTCAGCGCTTCGACGTAGCCGTGCAGCCCGAACCCTTGCCAGACCAGCGACGAAGATCCAGCATAGAAGCTCGTCGCAGCCAGTGCCGCCAGCGGCAAATACAGAAACACGAACATCGGGATCGCGATCCAAGTCGTTCCCGGAAATACCGCTGCCGGCTCACGCCCCCCCCTCCCGCGTACGACATCGAGGGGCCTGCGACGGGCGATCCAGCTCACGGCCACGACCGCACAAAGCAGCGCAACCGACAGTGCCGCGCCGAGCGGCCAATTGCGATCCGACGTAAACGCCAGTTGCACGAGGTTGCCGATCATCATCGCCTTGGCTCCGCCCAGCAGGTCCGGAACGACATAGGAGCCCAATGCCGGAACGAAAATCAGTGCAACCCCCGCACCTACTCCGGGCATGCATGCCGGCACGACGATGCGCTTGAGCACTTGCCACGGGGTCGCGCCAAGCGAACTTGCCGCCTCGGCGACTTCCCAATCGAACTCGCGAAGGCTGACGTAGATTGGGAGCACCATGAACGGGAAGAAGATCGACACGAGCCCGATCATGGTCGCGACGTCGGTGTACAGCAGGCTCATGCCCGTCATCCTGTTCACGGCCCCGCCATCGGCAAGCAAGATCACCCAGCCGTATGCGCGCACGACCAAGCTCACGACAAACGGCGCTGCCACGAGCAGCAAGAGAATCGATCGCCGCGCCGCCCGCTGGGTTGCGATGAAAAGCGCTGTCGGGAGACCCGTGACGAGGCAGAGCACGGTCGTTAGTGCCGCAAACGAAAAAGACCGGATGAAGATGGAAATGTAGGCGGTTCGGTAAATCCAGCTTCCGTCGAAATCATGCTCCAGCACGACATTCAAATATGCCACCGGCGTGATTTTTCCCCACGCCACTCCGCCAAAATCCAGTGGCATACAAAAAGATACGTAAACCACGATGCACAAGGGAAACAGAACACCGACCAAAAGAATGGCAGCCGCAGGCAAACAGGCCAAAGGCTTGATTGACGGCAATCCTCGGTTCTGAAGTGTGTGCATGTTGCTCATGAATTGTCCTGTTATTGTGCAATGCGGACCCCCGAAAGCTTACCGGAGAACGCCTGAACTGCAATAGCAGCAGTGCACCTTTCGCGCCAAAATTGCCACCTTTCGCGCCACTGTGGAGGCATGATAGATTTAGCCCTATATATTTGAACAGAGACGCCAATCTCACTCATAATCGACCGTTATTTCCACCAGGGCCGCAAACGTGAACAATAAGATTGATAATTTAGAAACCAGAAAATTATTGGAAAGCGACATCGGGAATTTTTACGAAATCCGCTTTTCCGTGAAAGAAAATCGCATCCACCCACATCAGGTTCACCTTCTCGATCGCAGTTTGCTGGTCGAGCAGATCAGTCAAGGCGGAGGCTGGATCTGTATCGACACCGCAACCAACACACCTGCGGGCGCGTGCATCCCGATCAACGGGGAAGTACCGATGATCGGCGCACTATTCGTCCGGCCGGAATACCACCGGCGAGGAATCGGAGAGCGGCTCCTGGCTCTCTCGCTCGATTGGCTGGAGCGCGAAGGAGCGCGGACGGTTACGCTCATCACGGACCCTGGTTCCAACGCCGATCGCTTCTATCAGCGATTGGGTTGGGCGAGAGGCAGCCTTGACGCTTACGGCGTCCAGATTGTCTTCACGAAGCAGTTGGGGCACGGATAGCATGAGATCGGCGATGCAACGGACACCATCATTTGGGACGGATCTCGCGAGTCGCCGGCCCGCACCTCTTCACACCATCATCATTGCGCTACGCGTACTCGAACGCCTCGGCTACTCTGTCACGGAGCTACTACAGGGGTCCGGCATCACCGAGAAAGATCTCACTCGACCAGATCTGGTGGTTTCGCACACGCAAGAACTGATCGTGTTCGCGAACGCTTTACGCGTCACCGGCGACGAGTCGATCGGCATCACGATTGGTCAATCGATACCTGTCACGGCCTACGGCGTCCGTGGCCATGCAATGCTCGTCTGTCCAACCTTGGGCGCGGCACTCCGCCTCGGTTACTCATGTCCGTTGCTCGCGATCTCTTACTTCAACGCGACGCTCCACGAGGTCGACGGCGACGCAGTCGTAACGATCAGCGATTACGCCTATCGCGCAGACCTGCACGTACTTAACACGGCAATGTGTGCGTCCGCGTATAAGCGCGAAATTGTTGATCTTTTACAGTACTCGCCCGACTTCAAACGAGTCACTTTCGACTTCCCCAAACCGGGAAATGCGGATCTGTACGCAACGTTGCTAGGGTGTGACGTCGTTTTCGATGCAGGAAGCACCACGATCGTGTTCGACGCCAAACACCTATCCGCGCCCCTGGCCTACTTTCACGAAGTCGAATATGAGCTTGCGAAGCATTTTTGCGAGCAGCGCGAACGCGAACTGAGTGCGTGGAAGCCCGAGCAACTCGTCACTAGGGCGTTGCAACACCTATACGAAACCCGAGGCGTCTTAAGTGCGCAAGAATTAGCTGAAAAGTTGGGCACCTCGCATCGATCAATGCAGCGCGAGTTGGAGCGTGCCGGTGTCTCCTATCGGCGCCTGCGCGATGAAGTTCTACAAGCGCGGGCCGTGGAGTATCAGGCGCATCAGGCGCTGACGTCCGTCAAGGTGCGCGCCCGGGAATTGGGATATGGCTCTGGATTCGCATTGAAGCGCGCACAAGCTCGCTGGGAAAAGCGATAGACAAGGAGTCTTTTTCTCACTGCCGGGCTCGGTGACTTTGGGTTCTAAATTCATACCATCAGTTTCCACGGCGTCGATGCGCAGACCAACTATCCAGGCGTCAGTGCCCTGGCTCCCGGGGTAGCTTACATACTGCAAATGGCGCGGTTAGCTAGGCATGCGTCACTCGACCGCCATGACCTACGGGTTCTCACGCGCGCTGGCGCCCTCCGCGTGCTTTTCGGCTCAGACCGGCGGGTTTGCGGCCGTCGCGTCGCTCGACAAGGACATCCTGCGCGGCACCGAGTGTGACGACGATCCGGGTTCGCTGCGGCAGACAGTGAAATTGTGGCGAATTACCGCACGACAGGTTTCTCGCTTGGGCAACACCCACTAGAATTGCTGCGCGCTCGACTTACGGCGGCCTGTCTGCTGTCCGCAGGCGAACTGGCACTGCTGCGCAATGGGCAGTTCGCGCGTGCACGTGGGATCGTAACGGTCCGCCAGCGGCCGTGGACCGCTAACGGAGTCATGTTCATTACGTTGGAGGACGAGACAGGTTAAACGAATGTGGTCGTGTGGCCTACTCTGCAAGCACAGTACCGGCGCGAAGCGCTTGGCGCAACACGGCTTGCCGTCTACGGGATCTGGCAGACGGCCGAGAAGGTTCAACACCTCATCGCGAAACGACTCGTGAATCGGACCGAGCTTTTCGGCGCACTACGCCTCGGATCACACGACGTCCGCTGAGCGCCCCTCAATCACGACTTGACTGCCCGCTTCACCACAGCAGATCCATCTTCATTTACCCAAATTTCCTCATTTCCGGAAAAATCGGCCACAAAGTCCAATCCCGCCGGCATCCTGAGAAACTTGAGGACGACCGGAAGAACTTCGCTCAATTCCGTCAGCTTGCACATCAACTGATGCATCCCTGGCTCTCTCTATGCCAGGAAGCAGGGCTTCAGCGTGGACAACGACATCGTCTCGACGACGGCGGAACAACTGTCGAAATCTAGCGCGGGCGACCATATCGATGGAAGCGCGCGTCGCCGCTTTCGTGGCGGGCGCGCGGGAAACTCTGTCAATGCTATGACTGCATCGCTTCACTGCACCCGAACAGTCATCAAACCCTGCTCAAGCGCACCACCCAAAGCAGGTTGTTGTCGTTCTCATACTTAATCAGGGAAACGGCGTACTTCCCGCACTCGACCACGACCTCTACCGTATTGCCCATGCCGGCAGCCTCTTCCCAGGTGAATGCCGCATCGAACACCACCATGGTCGGCGAGGTAATCGCGAAAGCGAAGGGCTGATCCTCGACGCTCGCCCATCGCCCGTTTACCACCTCACGCACACACTGCTCAATCTCTTCTTCGCTCCCGCCAAACTCGATCTTCACCAACAAGTACGAGCCAGCGGAAATTTCATAAAACCCGATCTCCTGTTGCGCTCCACACACTACCAATACGTCGCTGCCGAGCACGTTTCTCAACACATTCACATACTCGTCTGGTCCCGCGAGGCTACGGCATGCCAGGTCGTAATCACTGCCACCAGCAGCAGTGGGCATCACGCTCAGCCCTTCGTTGCCGCGCCATCGCTCGGCAACAGGCTTTCCGGTAAAAATGAAATTTCCGCCGCTGGAATAGATCCATTTCATCATGCAACCCTATGAAGAATTTTGCATCTAAAAGCCCCGCGCACCGCGTGCGCAGGGCCGCAGCCTAACGTTCAAAAACCCGATCGTCCTTTATGCATTCCCTTCAGGGTGCCGTCTCCGAGAGAGGACGACTGCATCGTCCAGAAAACACCTCCCAGCGGATCTTCTTTGAAGTCGTTCCACGCATGAGTGGCGGCTTCGCTGACCGTCGAACCAACCACTGCGGCTGCCTCGGCCGTACGTCGAAGCAATCCGCTCACAAATCCACCCTGTGCGTTGGAACACGTCAGGCAACTCGGGAACAGGCGCTGCTCTTCACCGTTCGCCAATTTGGTCGGTGGAATATGATCGCCAATGTAATTGCCTGACTTCGTTCCCGGATCCGAGGTGCCACATAGGTGACATCCGCTTTCCTTACCTATCGCAGTGATCGTTCTCGTTTCCTCCGCAGTCACTCGGGGACCGCTAGCTTTGATGCTTTCCTTCGCGAATGGTCCTGGTGCGTATCTGGTGATGACTTCCTTGAGCAGTTCGGACACTGGACTCTCTCCAGCCGGATCGACCAGATTGACGGGGTTATTTCTGACGTACGCATACCAGTTCAGATCATCCTTGTACCCGATCGGATCCGTCTGCAGAAAACGCCCCAGTTCCGGCGAATACATCCGTGCCTTGTAGTAGTACAAGCCCAGCGACGCGAGATACTGCTGCCCTGTATACCCAAATCGCGGCACGACCGTTCCGGCGGTTTCGCCGAACGGCCCATAGGCCTGACTGCTGGTGGTCGCCCCACTCCCGTTTGCCTGCGCAACGATACTACCTTGCTGGTTTGCATACAGCCAACTCTTCGACGCCGTACCCGCGCCATCGTATTGCACCAGCGGCTCGTCGACTCCCGGGCCGAACACAAAGCGGTGCGTCATCGCGCCCGCACCGTCATATTCGGATACGAGGTTCTTACCGTCGTACAGCAGCACCGTGTCCACGCCATTGACGCTCATCTTGACCAGCCGCCCTTCCGGATCGTATCCCAGCGCGGCGTTAGTGCCCGAGCGGGTCGCCGTCTTCATCCGGTTGTCGACATCGTACGTATAGGTCCACACCGCATCGCCGGTCAGGTTGCCGTTCAAGTCGTACTTGATTGCACTCTCAGATACCGCCGCGTACTGATTCAACGCATTCGCCGAGTACGTGCTTGTCCCGATCGCCGGCGCCCAGCCATACCGGTTGCTCGTTACACTTTGCTTCTTGATGTCGCCCAGCTGGTTGCGCATGAACGTCGCGACCCAATCCTCGGTACTGCTCGTGAAGCGGTGATTCTTGGCCGCCACGAAGCCTTGGTTGTCGTACGCTAACTCGGTGCGCGTCCCATTGCCAAGATCCACTTGCGCACGACGGCCCAGCGGATCGTAACTGTACTTCGCGAGACTCACCGTGCCGTTTTCCAGCAACTGCGACGGCCGGCCGAACACATCGTACTGAACGGCCAGATGGAAACCATCCGGCCACGCGACATCAGTCACCCTCCCCGCCGCGTCGTAGTGATAACTCAGCGGCCTTCCAGCCGCACTCGTCTGCGTCAGTTGGCCCAGCCCGTCATAGCTGTTCGTGATTGTTTGGCTGCCGTCGCTGTATTGCGAGCTCGTCTTCAGGCCGCGCAGGTCGTAGCCGTACTGCACGTTGCCCCCGTTAACCGGCATGTACCGCACGGCCAGACGATCCAGCGCATCAAAAGTCTGCGTATAGGCCTGGCCGTTGCGCTTGCGCAGCCCGACCAGATTGCCATTCTCGTCCCAGTAATACTGCTCGTAATTGTTCGCATCGGCCTTTCCCGGTTGCCCCTCCAGCGGGTAGTGCGTGCGATACAGGCGGTCTTGCCCGTCATACAGATTGACCGTGGTGTTGCCCTTGGCGTCAGTCGTCAGCGCGACCGGGCCATTCGGGTTGTAGACATAGCTGACGTAGCTCTGCTCCAGTCCCGTTCCCACTGCCTTGCGAACGCTCTGCACGGTGTCGTCTGGGTAGTAAAGCGTATCGACGACGCGGTTGCCGCCATCATCCGCGCCGAGGTACTGCGTCACACGGCTCACGCGATGATGATCGTCGTAGGCCGTATCCGTGATCGGCGTCGGCGCGGCTTCCGTCGGGCAGATCGCCACCCCTGCCGTTTTTGCCGGTCCCCACACGCGCACCACGTTGCCCATCGCATTGTAGCGCTTGCAGCTCACCATCACCGGCACGATTGTCGCGGGGTTGGTAGCGGGCTATTTCTCCACGCTGAAGCGCTGGACTGGCCCGCTGCGCAATCGGGTCGACGCGATGCCGCTGATGTGGCGCAACCGGCGTGACCTTCGCGCGGCGCTGCTGATTGTTTCTTTGGCGGGCCTCTTCGATTCGAACCTGACACTGCGAGCGGCGTTGGAGAAGTTGACGAAGTCGGCGGATCCATGGCTGCACTACCGGGTTGAGCGAGTGGAATGGCCGTCGGAGGCAAGCCGAACCCTGTCGCTGTATCTCAAGCCGGTCAGCAAAGTGATGGTCTGCGAGCAATGCGGCAAACGGTGCCAGCAGATTCACGAGACGACCGTTCGGCGGGTGCGGGATCTGCCCTTATTTGAATACCGGGTGGTGCTCCATGTGCCGCGCCGACGAGTCTGGTGCGACCACTGCGGCGGCCCTCGGTTGGAGAGGCTGGATTGGCTGGGGCGTTACCAACGGGTCACTGCCCGCTTTGCCAAGGCCTGCGAGATCTTGCTGAAGTCCGCCAGCGTACAGGCTGTTGCTGCGTTCTATGGTCTGAATTGGCACACTGTCAAATCGATCGACAAAGCCAGTTTGCAAGCCAGCATTGTTGAGCCGGATTGGGAACAGGTGCGGTATCTGGCCATGGACGAGTTTGCGCTCCACAAGGGCCATCGCTATGCCACCGTGGTTGTTGAGCCGATCAGCCGGCAAGTGCTATGGATCGGCCAGGGCCGCTCACGCGAAACCGCCCGAGCCTTCTTCGAGCAGCTTCCCGAAGGCGTTGCCGAGCGCATCGAGGCGGTCGCCATCGATATGACGACCGCCTATGAGCTGGAAATCAAGGCGAACTGCCCGCAGGCGGAAGTCGTCTATGACTTGTTCCACGTGGTGGCCAAGTACGGACGTGAAGTCATTGACCGGGTACGAGTCGATCAGGCCAATCAGCTTCGGCACGACCGTCCTGCGCGCAAAGTACTGAAGTCGAGCCGCTGGCTGCTGCTGCGCAATCGCCAGAACTTGCGGGCAGATCAGGCGGTACATCTGAATGAACTGCTGGAAGCCAACCAGCCGTTGCTGTGCGTCTATCTGCTACGCGATGAACTCAAGCGACTCTGGTTCTACCAGAGACCCGCCTGGGCTCAGAAGGCATGGGGACAATGGATCAGGCAGGCTCAGCAGAGCGGCATTTCGCCGCTCAAACTGTTCGCTGAACGCCTGCAAAGCTACTGGCACGGCATTCTGGCTCGCTGCAAACACCCGCTCAATACCAGCGTCGTCGAAGGCATCAACAACACCATCAAGGTCATCAAGCGTCGGGCCTACGGCTACCGGGATGAGGAATACTTCTTCCTCAAGATCCGCGCTGCCTTCCCCGGTAATCCGCGATGAACCTTTTTTTGGGGTATCCGGTTTACGCGGTTGATGGATGGTGCGGCGCAGTATTTGCAAGGGAACGGCTTTTCCTTTGTGGCCAGCGCATCGAGCGCGAGCGATTTCCTTCAGTTCTTGTGGTGTTCGATGCAGGCCGCTTTGCTTGTAAAGACTTGCTCATGTCCAGACAGATCGAGGTCGATGTTTAGCATTGAAGCTACACGCACAAAAGCGTTGTCATTGCCATTGATGAGCATGTGCCCGGCGCATTGCATATCAGTTCGCTCGTGACACACAAACGAATCGGCAGCAAGTATCTCTGCGGTTCGTTGCTCGCCTAGCCAGCCCTTCAACGTGTCCGTCCTGAACGGGCAGTCTCGGCAAGGGGTTTTGATGTGCGGCAGCTTCACTTTGTGTTTTCCGATATTCCTGTTAGTCCAAATCCGGGCCAGGGTAGCCCGACGAGCACCTGACGCCCCACTCCCGCCCGCGAAGAGTTAGGTCAAAGGTACTACGCAGCGGCCTTACTTCGACACCTTTCCCGATGTACTGGCGAATCAGCGAGCCGGTTGGGTGTCCGCATGGATTCTTCATAGCGATCGAAATGTCGTCATGTACCTCGAAACCATTGCGCTCGGCCTGCGCCCGGTTTTCAGCAAAAACCGGCGCTTTGTCCAAATAGTCGCGAAGTACCATCGCGAGTTCATTCTCTGTTGCCATGTCTAACTTTTCCTTTGTGGCCAGCGCATCGAGCGCTAGCGTTTTCCGTGGTCAAAGGTTGGGTTCGCGCTTCGCCCGCAATTCGACAAGCGTCGAGTACAGAACAATAAATTTAACGGCCTCCATCGGGGTCCAGAGAGCGACAATCGCTTGACTTTGATAACCATTGGCGTCAATAAAGTACCCGACATAATGGTTGTCATCGACCCACTTGAAAGCAAAGTCCGCGACATGGTGGAGTCGATGCCCAACGGTGATCTGCCCCAATCCGTCCGATACCTCGACGGTCACATCGTCCAGCTCGTCGAGTGAGCGCAGACGGTTTGCCATCTTCTTTTGCGGCGTCATAGCCATTTTTTTCCCCGTAGACGATTGGCGCATCGCGCCAGTGTTTATCCTATGCGCTGGCATTGGCCGGCGACTCTTTTTGCAGGCCCAGCCGAAGTTTTCCGTGGTCAAAGGTTGGGTTTGGTCAGTGCTTGCACATGTTAGAGAGCACGGTGATTGCGCCAGAGAACAGGACCGAGATACCGGTGGCGCCTGCCGCCCACATGTTGCGGCGAGCAGCGTCATCGAGAAATTTCTGCATTCTCACCCCGCCGTCTAACACCGCAGGGGGAGCTTTAGCTTTCGCAGACCAAAACCAGAGTGCTGCAGCAATGAGGCCGAAGACAGCGGAACCGATTTGCAGCCAAAGCGACATTTTTTTCATCCTCTCCGTGGGTGTCAATGCCGGCCAAGCCGGTCTTTTCCTAGTGGACGCGTGCCGGATACACGTTTTCCTTTGCGTCAGCTCGACATGACGCCGAGGATTTTTACGTCAGACAGCCGCACCCGCAGACGACGCGCTACTGCACGTTGAGCGCGCGTAACCAGATCGAGTCCTTTGGATGGGTCCGTTACGCGAGCCACGAATGCGACACTGCCGGTGACGCGTTCGCCGGATTGCACCACCTCGTAGGTAGCCGACACCGCAATACGTTCCATCGCGCTTTCCCGTTTTCCGATCAGTCCGCAATCATGTCGCTCAGTCGCACCAAAACTCGACGGGCAAACTCCGGTGCGGCTTTCTTCGCAGCCTCGGCGCTCGCGAAGTCGTGCGCGGCGTAACCAAGGTAGTAAAGGTGAAAGCGCCATCGTGCTCATGCTGCAAAGACATGTCATTGCCAGCAAACAACGCTGTGTGTGAGCCTGGCGCGCTGCTGTTGAGCCATTGTTGTTGAGGTTGCTCCGCGAGCCTTTTGCTCGAATCCATCAATTCAATTTTCATGCCGTTTTCCTATTCGATTTGCCCGACCGCAAGCTACGTGGCGATTGCAGCCAACGCTCTGTCGATGCTAAAGACTGTTGTCTCTCCGGTCGCTGCTACGACAGCAAACGCCTTAGTCGTGTTGTAACCACCGGAAGGCCGTTGCTGATTGTCGAGTTCTGTCGTCACCTCTACAGCATCTATCGCAGGGTAGTTCGTCGCAGCACAGTAGCGCCGGTAGACATCCAGAATATCCGACCGGTTAGGGTCCGCGACCTTCGTTCCAGGAAGCGTGGCCTGCCGTATCACGCTGAAGTACGATCTCGCGGCCGTAAGCGTCTGGAAACTAACTCCACTTGCTAGCGATACCTGCTTCGCCATATCACCCCCAACGTTAACTGCTGCTTGGATTGGCCTACCTCACAAGCCCCCGCAGACTTCGATTCGTGAACCAATATCGTGCGCGGCTCGCGCGCCTGCGTTTTCCTTGCTGCTCAGGTGCTGATGCCCCACGCCTCAAGCCGGAACACCGGTTCGTCTTGTCCAGCGAGCGATGTCGTCACCCCTTTCGCGCGTACGTCAAACGTCTCCTGTTCGAACTCATTGAGGCCGATGGCTGTGTCGGGGTAGGCCACACACACCTTCATGTTGCCGTCGAGCTGCGCCAGCGCGTTGCGCAATTCATCTACCGTCATCGTTGCTGCTCCTGTTTTCCGTGGTTAACCGCGTTGCTCTACTTGCTTTCCATGCTTGCACAGAGGACACCAGTGAGGCCGTTTAATGGTGTTGGGCGTTGTCCACCATCGATGGCCGTCTGCGCATTCGAAATGAAGGTGAACCTTATCCCCAAGATAGCGATCGGATAGGCACCTGCCGAGTCGGCTCTGAGCCACGTCTTGAATCTCGGCCAACCTGTTCGTCTCCTGTACCTTCAACGACCGGGAATTAGTCACGCGCGCGCAGACCGGACACCACGAAGTTCTATGGCGAAGATTTGCGGGGCGAGCCTCCCATACGTGACCGGCCGCGCATCGGAACACGTGCTTCCGATGAGCACCGTAGTACGCTTCGGACAGACATTCGCCGCCTCTTTCTGCGGCTACCCTCCGAATTTCATCAAGCGTGAGAGGCGGACTTTTAGCAGCACCGCAATTCGGACACCAACGGCCACGATGCAGGATATTAGTGGCACGAGTTGTCCATTCGTGCCCCGTTGAGCATCGAAATCGCAGAACTGACGTTGTGCTCGTGTAGTCGCCCGATGACGACAAGCATTCACCCGCCTTCGACTTCACCAGTTCAACCACGTCCTCAAATGTCCTTGCGCTCATAGCTCGCCCTCGTGCTCGCCCCCGTTTTCCGATCAGTTTCCAACGAGGCGCTTACACGCTGCGAGGCTGCTCGGACCGCTCTGGCCATACGCATCGAAGCGCCGGATCTGGCCCAAGTGCCGAAGTTCTTCTCGCCCTAACGCCTCGAGGTCACCTGCAATTCGGTCGCCAACCGCGATGTCAATATCAGCGATCAACTCGAAGACAACAAAGTCGCCTTCGTCAATCTGTACAACAAACATACCGCGCCTCTGGTTCGTGACGACAACAGTTCCTTCTTGCATCCTTTCCCCCTGTTTTCCGTTGTCAATTACTTCAGTGATTCCATGAGCACAGCATGCTCTTCATCGGATGCCCGACTGATGAGGTGGTACGTTCAAGCGGGCTTACGCATCGCCTCTACCACGCAGTACGCCCACTTCGCACCATAGTCCACCGACCCGACGGCATAGCGTTCTCCGCTGACAACGTCATCCATCGTTGGAACGCGCAGCCCGAGTCTTTGCGCTTGAAGCGCCGCTTCGCGAAATACGGCGTCGCGCTCCGCTGCTAGCCACTCGTCGACGCTGCGTCCTTTGCGTTTGGTCGCCTCGGCTTGGAATGCGTGGTAGATGCTGCGCGCTGGTTCGCGGCGGGGTTCAAAGATGTCTTGCATTATGTGTTGCCCCTATCGATGTACGTGGCTGGACGGCGGAATAAGACATTCGGCCATATTACACGGCGTCGTCGCATGTCAAGTCTCGTGATCCGCTGCACGGGTGGCGTCGTTAGCCGATCGCTTACGTGCGACAACGAGGACAGCGACGATCAAGCTTCATGACGTTTTCCGTGGTCAGTCGAGACCGCGCTCGACGGGCTTGTCGTCATCACAAACACGCCCCTTCGCACGAAGCACGGAGAGTACCGTCTCACGGTCATCGTAAAAGTCATGCAGCAGCCTTGCCGCGTAGTCCTTGGCCGTTTGCACTTCTTCCGGTGATACCTTGCGCCATTCATCGTGCAAAACATCATTTCCGAGCGTACGAATTTCGTCATTGGCACGCTTACGTCGTGACGCTGTTATCACGCCATCGTCAGCAGCCAAGTCAATTTGTTGCTCAAGGGGCGTTCCCTTTTTAAGTTTGTACCCGTTAGCCCGCAGCGTCTTGTCGAGGACAGATCGAAACAATGCAGCGGCAGCCCGATAGCAGCCGGCCTCAGCACACTCTTCACCTTCTCGAAACTCGTTGACGATCCCGTCCGGAACGCCCGCAGGCAAAGTTTGGCGCTCTTCCGCTTCGGGGTAAAAATCCTCGAGCGTCGTGTGCCGTCCGTCATTCAACAGCGTGATCAATGCGCCTGCTCCACAGCCAGAACAGCACGCCAATCTGTAGATCTCAACGCCTCCGCCTTCCAGCTGCCGGAAAACTTGCCCGTATTGCCCACGCTGAGGATCGCCGATCTGGAACGAGGTTAGCGCACCGCTGCATGTCGGGCAGTGCGCCTGCACATGTCCATTTTGATTTATCGTCGCCATTCAAATTTCCGAGATGTTGTCAGCCAGGAGCAAGGCGCACATATGGGCCACTGTCGGCGAGATTTCCCCTAAATATCTGCTTAATATGTCCGGATGCGATTTTATTATTGCACCTTTTTATCGCTTCCCTAGAATCGAATGACGGATGACGCCGCACACGTGGCGTCGCCCGAATCTGGAAAACAGCGACCAGAAGCCATTGGCGGCGTATCAAGAACGGGCCGGTAGGGTCCCATGGAATAGAGATGCCTTCACCACATGCTCGCGCATCGCGAACGATACGCGTCGCGCTCTGTGGCCTTATAGCCACGTTTCCGCTCGCGGGATGCGGACTCTCCTTCCACGATGACAATGTCGAGCAGCAAACGTCCAAAGCGCTCAGTACCTTCCAGTCGGGCGGCCTGCCGTCGATCGGCGCGAACACGCTGAGCGACGAGGCGAAGCTCGACACCGCCGAGGTCAACGCCAGCATCGCCCTCAACCAGTCGATGCGACGCTACGACCTGGCGCGCCTGCTTGGGGATTCAAACTATATCGCCAGGAAGTGCGAGACCTTGAAGGGCCGCGGCTCCGCGTGTCCGCTTCTCGTATTTCGCGATGAAGTCAAGCAGAGGCGTTGCGATCTGGCGTGTGGCGCATCCGTCGCCTCTGGGGATTGGCAACTACTTCTCTTTACCGACCCAACGGGGAGCTCGATAACCGATCAAATTCCGAACGATCCCAGCACGGATAAAATCATCGAAACCTACAACACGGCGGTCAGTGCCTACAAGGCGACCGGTCGAACGGATTTCACGTCCTGCAAGACTTTCAAGGATCCTCATGAACCGGACAGTACCGCAGCCGAGAAAATGTTCGCCATGTGTACGGCATACCTCAGCGCCATGAGCAACCCACGACCGGGCGACCAGGTGCTGGCGGGACTGACAGCCGCAGGTGTGACAGGACGGATTCCCAATGTGAAGACAGCGCTTGCGGACCGAGTGGCGGACCTGAAGGCGCTGAACAATAACGAGACGAATACCGCGGCTAGCCTCAAGGATGCGCAAGCGAAATTGACGAGCGCAAAAGCGTCGGGGAACGACGCGAGCGAGGTCGGCAAGCGTGTCCAGGACATACTGAATATTCTCGACGCAGCAGATAAGGGCGCTGCAACCCTCGGTTACCCCGGCGATGAACCGGGAGCTAAGCTTGCCGCGATCAAATTCCGGAACACCAATCTCAATGCGGCGCTACACGCGACGGTGCCGGCGAGCGGCGCAAGTGCTGCAGCGGCCGCGCGAGGCGCGAGCGGCAAAAGCGGGCCGTCGGATCTCGCCATCGCAAGCGTCATCTCAGGCGTGACCACCCTTGCCGCGGATGGGCAAGTTGGCGAAGAGGCGGCGTCCGCGGTGCTAGACCTGCAGGTTAGGACGGAAGCCGGTATGCAGGCCGCGGTCCAGGCCCAGATAGATGCGGTGAAGAATCAGGTCATCGAACTCGAAAACCAGCAACAGGCATATGTCATCGAATTCGTTTTGCTCAATGCGACTAGCAAAGCGCTGGATGACGCGCAACGCGCGATCGCGCATTCAAATTGCAAGGCGACGAACCTGGGTGTCATGCTTGAATCGCCCAGGTGCGCGGCCGCTGCCGTGCCACTGAGCGAGGCCCTGACGCTTTACGACCGTGCATGGATCGAAGGCAGGGTGTCGGGTAACGCAAGCGAGATTCGGCAAGCACAACTCATCCGCGTCGAGATGCAGTCGTCGGACGCAGCGAAGCTCGATGCGCGCGTTGCGGTTGACACCGAAGCGCTCACGGCGCTTGCGTCCGCAGGCAAAGCGGGCATCACGCCGGCGACCATCGCCTCGTTCATCCAGGCCCTGGCCACCGTCGTCATTGCCGCGAGAGTCCACTGACATGCACCCGATTCGCATCAAGCTCGCGTGGATCGTGGTGGCAGCTGCAGTGGCCGGTTGCGCGTCTGACCGCGTTGCGCCGCCCGCGACCACGATCGACACGGAAATCAAGGCGCTGACAGGCGAAGTCAGCCGTTTCTCGGATCAGGCGAAGGACGGACGAGCGACAGTGACCGCGGATATTGTGACGTTTGACCAGTGGCGCGGCTCGTTTGACGCGGCGACAGCCATGTTGCAGGCGCAGTGGACGATCGCTGCCCACAACGGGAGCACCCGAACGCTTGCCCAGTTAGATTCGCTTGCGGGCGCGCCGATGACGACTGCCCCTGACACACAGTTGCTCGCGACCGCAGCCAGTCACGCTAGCGGTGCCGCGAGTGGGTCGGCGAAACCGGCCGATCCAGTCGCCAGCCTCTCCCAGATCGATCTGATACTGCAGGGCCTGTCGAAGCCCGGTAGCGAGAAGGCCGCTTTCGAATCCGGTGCGTCGTTTGTCGTCGCAACAGGGCAAGCATGGCAGGCGGACAAGGCTAAAGCCGCGAGCGGCGCCGGTGCCGCGCCTGCGCCGGCAGCCTCGGGAGCGGCTGCGGCCGCGAATGCCAAGCACTGACTAGCCGCTCGCGCAGTGGCGGGGCCATTAATTTTTAAGGAGATCGATCATGGTTAGCTATGCAGAAACCGCGAGACAGCTCGCTGCGCTGTCGGCCACCTATAAGTATCTACTGAATCAGCAGCCGAGCGACCCTGTTGCAATGGCCCAGGTGAACCAGGACATTGTCGCTATGTGTGACCGGCTAAATGGGATTGGCTTCGGGTCGACCGCGACCGATTCGCAACTGGCGATCGACAACCTGAATCAGGCGATTGGTGTGCTGAATAACCTGATAATCTGCAGCGCCTCTGCGACGTCAATTGTGAACGGCGTGGCTGCGGTCATGGCACTCTGACGCACCCATCGTGCGATAGCATTTTTTCCCTCGCTCCTGCAGATCCACAACGCTGATATCGAACTCTTTCATCAGCGCCTTGATCTGCTCGATCGCCGCGTCGCGTTCAACTTCGCGTAGCACCTTGATCTGTGCGTCCAGTGCTTCTAGTTGTGCAACAAGGGCGACGTAGCCCGTCGTTTTGGAAGTCATGCTTTTACTTTTCCCCTTTGCAGCGTCGTTCAAATGTCGGCCCTTTTGTTCAGCGGTCCTGCCGCGTATCCCACACCCGAAGGATTGCGATGCTCGTCGGATTCGGCTCGTAGGCCGGGATGATCTCGTAGTGGATCTCATAGTCCCCATGGAGGCACACGTCCTTGTGAATCTCTCGGGCCGGTGGACCCTCCCAACCGTCCAGTTCCTCCCCGATGCGGTGGCGCAGTTGGACACCCAGGGATTTGGCCTCGCCATTCAGCGCCTTCACAGTCTCGCGAGCCTTGGTCGCTCCGTTGAGCATCTTTTCAAACTCGTAGATGGTCAGCAGGTCCGACGCGGCCTTGCTGGTGAACACGACCGGAACGGCCATCACTCACCAACCTTCGGCAAGGGAAGCTCATGATCGGTGCCCAGGCTGTCGGCCCAGCGCTCCATCGCGTCCATGGAGAGCAGCCTGCCCGCAGTCACGTCGTCCAAGCCTTCTTGAATCATCTGGCGCTCACGCTCCGCTCGGGCGAGATAAGCCACCACCGCCTTGCGCACGATCCATTGCTTCGAGCGATCCAGCTTCGTCGCCAAGTCATCCATGCGGGCCACAAGATTCACCGGCAGTTGAGCCGTCACCGTCTTCAACGCTTCCGCCATTGCACACCTCGCTATTGCGTTTCAATAATCGCTATTGTAGCGCAATGATGCGTCGCGCGGGCTTCATGGTGCGGCCAATTTGCTGCACGGCAGCATTTTCTACGCCACGACTGAGACCCAAGGATTGGCAAGGTTTTACGGCTGATCGAGCAGCAGCTGGGCGGTCGTCGCGGCGAAGCATATTTGCTGCAATTGCACATTGCCTGCGTCCTTCAAATTACCCCCGCGACAATCGCTCCTAGTCGAACCGGATCGGCGTCGATCAATCGCTTCGTTGCCGTCAGTGTTTCGTGTCCAAGCAGCTCGTTTATGTGGCGAAGATCGAATCCGAGTCGATGCAAACGCACAGCAAAAGTTCGGCGTCCTGACATTGCGCTTGCTCCCTCTATGCCAGCTTGAGAGTGCAGCTTGCGGAACAGTTGACTCATGGAGTCACACGAGTAACTGACAGCCCCGGTGGAAGTCTTTCGCGTCATCAAGCGGTACGGTTTGCCGATCAGTCAGGAATGTTGGGCTCGTCACCCCAAATAGCCGAACCGGCGCGATGCGCCTTCGCGCTTCCGGCACGATATGCGACCGAGAACGGTGATCCAAGCGCTGCGCTCTGCGTCGAGCGATAAACCAGCCTGTCTCCGACGATCGAGCCAACGTAGCGGCCATTGGGTCCAAACACCTTTTCGCCGCGAATGCGGCCGACCGGAACGCCGGATCGGCTGTAAACGAAGTCGTTCGCGACTTGAAGCGGCTTACCGTTTTTCGTGTAGAGGTCCATAGTTTTCCGTGGTCAGTCATTCAACCAGTTTTCGAGCTTGACACCCGGATAGCTGGTGAAGTCTTTGGTGTTGTTCGTGACAAGCACAACGTCGAGCGCAAATGCATGTGCGGCGATCAACTTGTCTAGGTGGTCCTTCTTGCGCTCCCGCGTAGCGGCGCACATTGGACGCAAGAATCCAGGCCCCGACGTACGCGCTCACGCAGCCGTCGAAGAGGTGTTCACGACGGATGCCGTAGCGAGAGAGCGTAGGAAGCCAGGAGGTGTTGATCTGCATGAGCCCAATGTCCTCGCTGCCATTCGAATTTCGATTCACGGCGCTCGCGCGCATGCCTGATTCGTGTTGCGCAATCAGGCTCGGCCGCGGTAATTGGACTCGTTCAATGCGATCCCGGCGAGAATCTTGGGATCCACGCTGGTGTGCAGCAGTTGGAACGGCACGACGGCACGTGAGCATGCCCACCCGCCACGCCGCTCGGCCACCGCGGCCTGCGCGGCGTCATCCAGCACGAGAGGCTGTAGCCATCCACGCTGCGCAAACAGATCTTCGATCGCTACTTCGCGTCCGTCGATCGAGACCGTGATTCCAGCTTGGGGTGTACTGCGCACCGACTGACCGATGAGCGGCGTCGCCCACTTGAGGAATGCGTCGAGGCCGCAGTAGTAGACCGGCTCGCCCGACAGCATCGCTACCTGGCGGGTCGACCCGTCTTGAATGACGACGCTTACCGGGCTGATCACCTCAGCGATGACGGCCGCGTGTGCAAAAGCGGCCGCCGCTACCAAGGCGACGCCAAAGACTAGACGCCGGATCATCTCGGGTCCCGATACTTTTCGAGGACCAGGTCACGATTGATCTTCATCATGAAGTGTCGTTCGCCCGGAGCAGACGTGACCGTCGGCGGGATGTTCTGATACCGGCTCAACACCGACTGCGTCGTCTGTGCCGCAATCTGCCCCGCCGTGCTACCTACTTGGGTGACACCGAGCGGGCCGGAGGTGGTCGTCTGATCGCCGTTGCTGAACGATCGGACGAGGATCGCAGTCAGGAATGAGGTCGAGTAAATCTTCCAGAAGTGGCTGTTCACGTGGCCGCTAAACCCCGCTGCGCCGTCGCCATCCGCGCCTTGAGCTCCGTACAACGGGACGTGCTTCCCGTTCGGGAGGCGCATCTCAGCGCCGGCGACCAGGATCGATTCCTGACCCGGTTGAATGTCCGAGCTGTACGGTGCGACGATGGTGGTCCCCCACGGAATCAACAAACACCGCCCGTCGCCGTTGTTCGCGTAGACGTCAGTCTCAACGATCAACGAGGCTGTGCCGGGGCGATCGGAGTTGAGCGCCTCGTTCGACAGCACTGGAATCTTGGCCGGCGGTGACAACGTGCAGCCGCGCGATTGGCCGACGAAGCTCGCCCGCGCGAAATCCCTGTCGCCGTCATTCATTTGCGCAACGTCGTGCATAAACGCGTTGTCGCGTTGCTGGGTCGTTGTGGATCCGGCCGCCTGGCCTCCCCTGGCGACCAATGCCGCTTGAGCAGCTGCATCTTTCATCGCAGCGTCTTGTGCAGCAGCTTGTTGAAGCATCATCTGCTGCGGCGAGATCACGCCGGGCGGGGGTTGCTGTGGCTGCGTCGGCCCATCCTTGAGCTTGAGACCTGCCCTGAAAACCGGCGAAACGTAGATGTTGTCTTGTTCGGTCGACGCCTGGACCTCAGTGGTCTTTTCGCTGGGCAGCATCGCATCTGCCGACAGGGCCGGCTTCTTTGCGTCCCTCGCGGCCGCTGCGCTTGCGCTTGCCGCGGCTTCAGCGGCGCGCCGGCGGGCCTCGGCCTGCTGCTCCGCGATAATCTTGTCGACGTCGGCCTTGTCGGCAGGGCCTTGCCCAACCGATTCGGCGGCCCGCTCGCGCTTGCCCTTGAGAGCTTCGGCCTCCGCCTTGTCGGTTTGGACCGTCTGGGTGTAGAAGCCGAGTCCGCCGATCGCCACGGCTGCGACAGCGCCGACGGCAACGATGACGTTGCGAGGTACCTTGCCCTTGAGCAAGGCCTTCTCCTGAGGGTTGCTCGGATCTTTCTGCTGTTGCATTCCTACCTCAGAATCCGAACAGACCGCGGCGGCCGCGGGCGATGGTCACCTGCTCGCCAGGGCGGGTGAGCTTGACCTCGTCCGCCAGTCGCTGAATGACGATGTACGGACCCCGCCGGATGAAGTTCGGACTGATGATGTCGCCGCCGTCCTTGATTGTCGGAACAGCAAACGGCGTATGCTGAGGCAACCGGATCCAGATGAAGGTGCCGTCATCGAAGACCGTCTCCGGCTTGAGCGACCCGGTGCCCGACACGCTGTAGTCGAAGTTCAGCTTGTCCGGCGATACGCCAATCGGTCCCGAGTCGGATTGAGCTGCGTAGTCCGCTTCCCGGTCCTCGGCGCCTGCGCCGGCACGCGCGCGCACCTTCGCCATGATCGAGTTCGGGTAGTTGAAGCGAACGTTTTGATAGAACAGACCACCCAACGGTGACGAAACCAAGGTGAACTCGTACTCCCGCTTGTTCGTACTCAGGTGAAGCGTGTTGACTAGGCCCGGCTTTGTGGGCTTGATGTAGACGTGGTTGGCACCGTCTGTATCGATGATCCACTGGATCGAATCGCCCATTGCGGGATCGCTGACGAGGTTCTCGCCACGCTCGAGCTCGATCGTCGTGTTCTTGAGCGGCGCTGTCATCACGCGGTAGATCTGGTCGCGGCTGTAGGAGAACACGGCGACGCGCGCGTCGCCGGGCATCGTGATCGGATCAGCGCCGGAGTTGTACGGATTCACCGGACTCATTACGTCACCGAGGATGCTGCCGACGTCGAAATTGGGAATCGGTGAGATCGCGCCAGCCGTACTTTTCGCGGCAAAGGTGTTGGTCGACGCCGCAATCAGCGCGAGCGCGCCCCAGGTGAAGACGGAACGTGTGCGGGTCATGCGCCAGTTTTCTGCAAGGTGAAGAACGCGTAGTAGAGGCCGTACGGGTTCGTGCTGAGAACAACGTCATCTGCCGACGGGGGAATGATTTGATAGCGGAGCGTCAAGGCGTAGCGCACCTCCACCGGCTTGTCCGCAGGGGATTGCCTCGTCGCCGTTGTCAGCTCGACAACGACGGTCGAGTCGTCAAGCAACGACACGTTCGTCACCAGCGGCTCACGAACCAGTTTGGGATTCGTCGTGATTTGCTCGAATGGGCGGTCCTCGCTCAACCACGCGGCGAACTGGTTCCGGGCATTGCCGACCATCTTTCCTTTCACGGAATTGATGTTCTTGGCGAGACGAGACGTGCGAATGTCGTCGGTCAAGACCGGCTCGACGGTGAACCAGTGCTCCACGTCCTCTTTGATCGCAGTGCGCTTGGCCTGGTCATCCGGCTTGTACGCGGCTAGCTGCTTGACGAGAGGATTGCCGCCAGCGTCCGAGGAGATACCATAGGCTTTCACCACAGAGGGCGGCGGTTGGCGAGTGTAGACGGCGCCCGCTGCAATGATCGCGAGGACAAAGCAGAAGGTCTTCCAGTGATTGGCTTCGACGCGCAGGCGCGTCCCCTGATCGAAGATCACCTGCTCGGGGTCGTCGTTAGAGAAATGGCCGGGCGCTGGCGACAGCGCGACCTGCTTCTTGCTACGGCGAAGGATTTTCGGGAAACGCATCAGGGAGTTCCAATTGGTCCGGGTCAATTGAAACAGCCGGGGCGGCAACCTCGCGCCGGAAAAGAGCCGCGATTTCAGGGACCTTTTCGCGTCGGCAGTACTCGGCACACACCAAGTCCCCCGCGCTCAACCGGTTGCGGGGGATTTATCGAAATGCCCTCTGTTTTTCACTAGCTTTTAGGGCCTGCGCAGGACTATACGGCGATAGGACCGACAAGTCGTGGACACATTCGGCGACCCAGAGAAAAGTGACTTTTTCCGACCTAGGTGTGAAGCTTCAATAGGTTGTATCGATGGTTCATCCGGACTGAGTCTGGGAGACTGGAAGTCGCCAAACACCCAACCTTCCAGGAACCCAGCCGGATGAACACCCATAAGAATGCCCGACTCACTTTCGCGCGTCGACTTGAGATGGTTCAGGAGATCACCGAATCCGGTTCGAGCGTGCCGCAAGCCGCAGTCGATCATGGCGTGACAGCACCGACGGTACACAAATGGCTTGGGCGCTATCTGGTCGGCGGCGCACTCGCGCTGGCAGACGCCTCATCGAGACCGGCTCGCTCTCCACGCTCCATTGACCCGGCGACTGCCTTGTTGATCGTGGAGTTGCGCCAGCAGCGCTTGCTGCAACGTCAGATCGCTCGACAGGTGGGCGTGTCGGCCTCGACCGTCAGTCGGGTGCTGGCGCGTGCCGGACTGTCCCGGTTGAGCGACCTGCAACCAAGAGAGCCGGTTCAGCGTTACGAACACGAGGCACCGGGCGACTTGCTGCACATCGACATCAAGAAGCTCGGCCGTATCGCGCGTCCTGGCCATCGTGTGACCGGCAATCGGCGCGATACGGTCGATGGTGTTGGCTGGGAGTATCTGTTCGTCGCCGTGGACGACCATGCCCGGATTGCCTACACAGCAATGCATCCAGACGAGACGAAAGGGAGTGCCGTGAAATTCCTGCGCGATGCCGTGGCTTGGTACGCTGGACTTGGCGTGCGTGTGCGCCGATTGCTAACCGACAACGGTTCGGCGTTCCGTTCACATGAGTTTGCTCGGACCTGTCAGGAACTGGGGATCCGGCACAAATTTACACGGGCGTACCGTCCTCAGACCAACGGCAAGGCCGAACGCTTCATCCAGTCAGCGTTACGTGAGTGGGCCTACGCATGGACGTACCAAAGCTCAGCCCATCGCGTCGAAGCCCTGGCGAGTTGGCAGCATCACTACAACTGGCATCGTACTCATAGCGCCATCGGCGGCGTTGCGCCGATGGCCAGACTTCCCGTATCGAGAAACAACCTCTTGACGCTTCACACCTAGGTCCCCATTCGTTGCGGCGGTGACATATTCCGACCCGATGGATAGACTGCTGCCGCGGGCTCTCTGAGCCCGTACCAAGTTTGGATCGGCCCGAACAATGACAAATTCCGACCTCGCAAAAATCCGAAAGGTGACGTGACCCGGGCGAGGAGCCGCAAAGGTGACTTTTCCCGACCTAGACCCTACTTGATCGCCACTTTTTGAGACCGAAGTTTGGAAGCCAAAAGGTGACATTTTCCGGGCTCCGCTGCGCCATCGGAAAGGGTGACGTTTTCCGACCCATAGCTTGAACGTTCAAAGGTGACGTTTTCCGACCTGGGGCGGGGCTGCAGTTGAGATATGACGTAATCCGACCCAAGAACCACCTACCCGGCCTGGGTGACTTATTCCGACCTGCCAGGAAGACGCACGAAAAGGTGACTTATTCCGACCCAGACGGATCCGCTACCTAAATACAAAGTGGTTTGCCAACGAAAGTGAGTAAGTGCTCAGCCTGCTTTCGCTTGGCCGGGTCGGAAAGCGTCACCTTTTAAACTCTCTATCAGGGCTCGCGCCGCCTTTCCCAAGGGGAAAGCGCGGTTCGGGTCGGATTACGTCACCGTTGTGTTGTGATCGAGCGGCCATACGTGGGCCAGCCGGGCGGTTTTGTTGTGACGAGACAACATCTCTAAGATTCTGCATTTGTAAAACAGATTGTAGAACCGTTTGTAAACACCTTTGTAAACGTCGGGCCGCTCGGCTGAGACCCTTATCGGGCGAGGGTTTCAGGGAAGTCACAGTCTTCAAGATGTGACATGATCCGACCCCGGAGTGACGTATTCCGACCTTGAGTGGACGTATCCCGGGCTGGGAGTGACGTTTCCCGACCGTTATCCACAACGGTGACTTGCACCCTGTGAATGTCACCTTATAATTATGACACTTCCCCTTGAAGGTCACCTTCGTGAGAAAAGCGGCAAAGAAGCAGCCGGAACCGGCGCAGGTTGAGATTGTCGAGATTGAACCTCTCCTGATCGCGCCGTCCGAGGAGCCGCCTCTGGACGGGGACGGCCGTGTCAAAGGCACGGTTGCGATGAGCCGCGCGCTGGTGAACGCGCAGCAAGGCCTGACTCTCAACGAAAAGAGAGTGATGATGGCCGCTCTCCGATGCATAGATAGCAAGAAGTCCCCATATCTCCATAGCAAGGGTAGCGGCTATGTGAGCGTTCGAGTGCGTGCGGATGAATTCGCTGCTCTTGCGGCGCTCGCTCCACGGTCGGGTGAAAAACAGGCGACAGCGGCGTATGAAGGATTGAAGGAAGGGTGCGCAAGCCTCCAGAAGAGACAACTCACATACATGGACGGCCCGAAGAAGGTAGTCTTGAACTGGGTTTGGAAGGCGGTATACCACGAGCGGGAAGGATGGGCAGAGGTCTCGTTTTCGCCAGATTTGACGCCGCATATTTTCATGCTGCAAAGGCGGTTTGTGTCGTACCAACTTGAGTTTGCGCGCGGCCTGCAGTCGCTCTATTCGTGGCGGCTACTCGAGTTGCTCATGCGGGAGCGAGATCGAGGCCGTCTGCTGATCACATTGGAGGATTTCCGACACGTCCTGGAAATCCCGCCGACATACCGCTTTGCCGACATCAAGCGGCGTGTGATTGAGACCGCGGTAAATGAGCTCAACGCAAAAGCGGATCTTGTTATCTCCTGGACGCCGGTGAAACTCGGCCGCGCTGTAAATTCACTAGATTTCCAGTTTGTCCAGAATCCGCAAAGCCGCCTCGATCTGGGCGAAGCGGCTGCCGCTGCGTAGCTGGGGACCATTACGCGCGAAGCGCGGCGCGGGCGGTGCCCGTTGGCGCTTTGGTCCGTAGGACTGCGGAGTGTGTACGCAGGACAGCGTATGAACTATCCGTCCTGCGGGTCCCGATTTAGCTGCCGTGCGGTCCGAGATCGAGCGAGTCGGGCTCTTTCATTTCTTCGGCAAGGATCGCAACGATGTTTCGTTGAATGCGATCGCGAAGGTCCCGGGGTAGTCCCTGAAGTTCGAGGCGCAGTCTGTCGTCTCCGTAAAGTCGGAGGTCACCAACCTTCACGCCGCCATGCATATTGATGTCGACTCGCTCCGAGTACCGCTGCCTGTTCGGTGCCGATGCCGAGTTAGCCTCAGACGCCCGTTTGACGAGATCGTTGACTTTCCGCACCCCAAGCCCTTCGTCGAGAATTCTGCGGACTAGTTGCGTTGTCGCCTTCTCGCCCGTTGCTCGGAAGTACTTAACAACGGCATAGGCCATGTTCATTCCGAACGACTTGGGTTGCTCAAGCATTTGCTCAATCAAGGCGTCGGGGAGTTCTGCGACCGATAGTGTTGCGGTAACGGTTGATTTGTCGACCCCGAGTTGCTCACTCAGCGCAGATTGACTTGCGAAAAGGCCCTCGGTCAACATGCGCTTCCAAACGACGGCGTCATCGAACACCGTTTGTGTTTCGTGCTGCGTGTTGAGGTCGTAGCCGAGCTTATAGCTTTCGATGCCTTGAGGAACGTCCACCACTATTGCCTTGACGTGGTCTTCTTTCGATTCTCGTAGCGCACGCGTGCGCCGGCCGCCGTCAACAATGAAGAAGCCGTTGCCTTTCGCGTAGTCAGGGGTGACATGTATCGGCTGTTGTTGGCCCTGGGTCGCGATGTTGAGCGCAAGTGAAGTAATGGACTGCGCCCGGTAGAAGTGACGAGGATTGAAAGGACTCGCCTTTACTTCGTTGAGTGGCAATTCAATTGGGGTGCCAGGCTTGTAGTTGTTCGCGGAACACCACTTGCGATAGGCCTCGGAACCAGCAACGAGATTGAGAGCGACCTCTTCAGGGGGAAGCACGCTGATTTCGGTATGCATTGGTGGAGGCTGCTTGTCTCCAACGATTGCGTCAACTGCGGCAAAGCGATCAATTGCGGTGTGCTTCGAGGGCACCGCAACGTTGAAACCCGCGTCGAGACTGCGTCGGCTCTTCATGCTCATACTGCGCCCTCCTTCACGCGCGAGACGCCCAGGATTGTGAGGATCTCATCGGTTATTTCTCGAATTTCGTCTCGTGCCGCACGAGCCCCCCGGTCGGAAAGCGCCGATACAGCGACGCCATATGCTGCTGCTTGCTTGAACGACTCTCTGTCGCTGAGATTTTTTTTCAGCACTGGTATTCCGGTATCGGCGATTGCCTTCGTGAGCGCTTTCGTCAAGAGTCGCTTTGGCTTCGCCTTGTTCAGCAGCCATACGGCTTCCAATGCGTCGTTAGTTACCCGGGCTTGCTCAACTAGCTGGATGAACCCACGACTCGACCAGAAGTCGGTGGGAGACGACGAAGTTGGCATGACAACCAGGTCGGCGATCATCAAAACTACCGCGGGTCTTGCGTCCTCTACCGAAGGAGGGCAGTCAATGACGATGAAATCGTAAGCATCGATGTACTTCTTGATTTCGCGGTGAATCATCTTGCCGGCTGCCGCGAGATTTGCCACGGGAAATGGCAGCCCCTCCTCTCCTTCACCGGCCGCTGCGCTCCACTGAAGAAGCGTGTTTTGTGGATCGGCATCGACCCCCAGGACACTGAAGCCACGATTCGCGATTTCGCTCGCAACGTTGACGGCCACAGTGGATTTCCCAACACCGCCCTTTTGGTTGGCGATTGCAATCATTTTTGCTGTCATAGACCCGTTCCTCACGATTTTCATCAATCATAAGGTGCGGATAATAAATTTCAAGGATTTTTTGGCTACCAAACGGATTGCACTCATTTTCATGCGCCGGTACATAGAGTCTCCAACGTCGTCTGGGGCTCCCCGCGATGGTTGATACGTATCAACGTCCAACTGAGCCTTGAGCTTTGCCTCCAGTTCTAGCCATCCATTGCGTTGATACGTATCAACGGTCCTCCGAAGGGAGCGAGCGTGAGCGGCCGAGCGTTTTGTGTAGGCCTTACGCATTGGAGTGGATTAGGAACCGCCAGCTATCCACGGTGTGGGTCCCGGCACCTGGCCTGCAGCGGGCCTGTGTTCTGACGCTGATGCGATGAATCATCTGCCACTCTCTGGACGTTGCCTCCGACGAGCTTTCCTGCAATCGAGCGTTGATACGTATCAACGAGGCAGCCTCAAAGGCCCGGTCGCTTGTAACTTGGTCGGTGCCGGATACCGTGGCGTTGATACGTATCAACGGTCCTCTGAAGGGAGCGAGCGTGAGCGGCCGAGCGTTTTGTGTAGGCCTTACGCATTGGAGTGGATTAGGAACCGCCAGCTATCCACGGTGTGGGTCCCGGCACCTGGCCTGCAGCGGGCCTGTGTTCTGACGCTGATGCGATGAATCATCTGCCACTCTCTGGACGTTGCCTCCGACGAGCTTTCCTGCAATCGAGCGTTGATACGTATCAACGAGGCAGCCTCAAAGGCCCGGTCGCTTGTAACTTGGTCGGTGCCGGATACCGTGGCGTTGATACGTATCAACGGTCCTCTGAAGGGAGCGAGCGTGAGCGGCCGAGCGTTTTGTGTAGGCCTTACGCATTGGAGTGGATTAGGAACCGCCAGCTATCCACGGTGTGGGTCCCGGCACCTGGCCTGCAGCGGGCCTGTGTTCTGACGCTGATGCGATGAATCATCTGCCACTCTCTGGACGTTGCCTCCGACGAGCTTTCCTGCAATCGAGCGTTGATACGTATCAACGAGGCAGCCTCAAAGGCCCGGTCGCTTGTAACTTGGTCGGTGCCGGATACCGTGGCGTTGATACGTATCAACGCCACGGTGACGTCGGTAAGACTGCGTGGCGGATCAACCCAACGGTAGCTCGTGGCGAGTCGATGGAATCGCAGTTTTCGCCTTATATACTGGATTGGAGTAGGTTGCGCGGAAATGTGTGGAGACCTCGCCCACTTAAAGTCCCAGCAGATCTCCAACATCGTCTTTAGCGCGAAGAGGAAGTCCCAGAATTTCTGGGACAGGATTGGACCTGTCTGGCAAAAGTCCGATCGTATCTGGGAGATAAGTCGATGAGCGATGCGCCCGAGCCGGTAGCTTGCGTCTGAGCCTCTATGCCTTGGCTAGACTTGGTTCTGAGTACGGGTTTGCGAGATGCGAGAGGATCAACTTGAGTATCCCACCCCGGACAGCGGTGGGGTGGGCTGAAGTTGACCCAGCCATCTGGATGGCCACGATAGGCCTTAGTCACACAGCCGACGGCGGTGTTCGGCGGCAGATGTCGTGCCATCGCGGGTCAAAGGCTGCAGCTGCGCAATTGAGCTAGCAGTAGCCACAGCATCAGGGCGGACACCTCCCACCCACGCCAATCATTCGGCATGTTGCACCTCGGGTTGCAGTGCCCTCCATGCCGCGACTGGGCCGGTCTTGGGGCAGGTGGGGCTCGACAATGCTGGCTTGTCGTCCGCGCTCAAGTTGGTGAACCGTACCCGTTCAGAGACCATATCGGACAAGGCCTCGGATTGCGTCCCCGTCGCTCCATACGTCCTTTCCTTCGGGCGCGCGGAGAAGCAGATTGCCCAGGATCGCGAAACGAAATAACAGCATCATTTCGATCCGCAACCACATCATGTCTGCCGGGATCAGGAACCATCCTGCCGGCAGTGCAACGGCGCGTGGCGCCGACTCCGCTGGCATACATTACGATCCGGGCGCGACGCGAAAGCGGCAGCATTCGGAAATCCACGTGCCCGATGCCGGGGTAGGGACCAGCCTTGACGGTGGTGCGCTGACTCTTCCAGAGCGTCACGACTGGCCCACCGCCAACGCGGATCTCGGTTATAGGAACGCCGTAGACAAATCCGGCCACGACATGCCCCACCTCGTGAACCAAGGTTTCGACGTAGGCCAGGGGATAGAGCATCACGGCAAACTCGAGCAGCATTAGCATCGGGTGGAGCGGGTTCACGTGAAAGGCCGCCCAAAAGATCAGGTAGGGCGCCACGCCATAGGTGACGAGGAAGGTATCGATCTTTTTCACGGGGTCAGTGCTCTTGGATGGACAGCGGGAGGGACCGCTCGCGTTTTCAGATTCAATCCAGGGTTTAAGCGCGGAAACCCGCGCGCTCCAGTTGCTTCAAAATCTTCTCGCCCTCGGGCACCATGCCGTGCGCCTCGTCAGCGTCTTGGGCGTGCGCTCATAGTCCACTAGGCGGACGAGTCGAAGGTGCCGCGCGTAAGTTAATGCTTCGGCGTAGCCGAGCTGAACCGTGAGAGCTTGAGCCGCCTTCGAAACGCTGTCCATGTCGTTTTCCGTCCCGTTAGTCGGACGTGAGCTTCGATGTCATCACGACACTAGCACTCGCGATGGCAAGGCCTATCGCCGTGAGGACGAGCGGCCAAATGGGGTGTGTGTGGTTCGCGATTGCAAAACCGGTAACCAGCCCGAAGCAGACCAATGAGAATGCGAACCCGGACAGATGAAAGAGCGATACCGTAATTTTGTATTTCATTTTTTCCTTCTGCCGGCCCGGCCGGCGTTTTCCTATCCGTCATTCACTGGGCGGCAGCAGCACGCTCATCGCAAGGCCCGCCGTCGCGAGTGCTACGCCGATCCATGACCAGAACAGAGTCCACGACGACACTTCCCACTGCGCCAAATACGCGCTGACCAAGATGCCTAAACAGGGCAAACCACATACCGTACATACGATCAAGGTTACTATCTTATTCATTGGATCGTCTCACTTATCCGTTAGCTCAGTTATCGAATTTCGCGCCGATCTCGATTACAGCCGCGATCGCGAGGTGTGTGATCAAGGTCGTTGAAAGCGTCAACTGCCGCAGCGATATCATGCCCGCGATAAAGCGCGTAATCCCCATGCGCTACCATTATGTCGCCGCACAGGAGCGTGTCGAGAGACAGCCGCGTGCCATCCCGTTGACCAGCGCACGGGCCAAGTTCCCCTCTGCAACGTCGTCGCGCACCAAGACGCGCTTACCGTCCGCCTCGGTCGCCCAAATTTCGAACATGTCGTTTTCCCTTGCGCCGGCGAAACCGGCGCTTCCTGTCGGAGATATTCCGCTAACCGAACAGCGCCCCCCTCAACCACGCGGAGCACTGTGTATTCGCCATGATCGCCAGCGCCGCAAGCGCGAGGAACATACCGGTCACGAAAATCTTGTCGAACTTGCTCACCATTTCAAGGCTCCTTATACGAGTGGTTGCCGAGTGAGCAGTAGAACAGACCGTCCAATTGAGAACCACACGGAAACGAGCTTCATCCAAGGGTTCTTTCGAGTGCTTTCCTATTCGTGAGCGCGGTAGCCAGCCGAATTGCTCTTCCCACTCACGCCGCTAGCACGGGCAGCGGCCTTAATCTTTGCTGGTCCTGCGTCATCGACCTCGACGATGGCCGCAGCGCGGGCGGCATCGGGGTGCGGTCCTGCAACGCGAGGCATCTTTCGACCCGTCTCAACGTCCGGGACGTTCCACAGCGGCCACAAGCTCTTGCTGCCAATCTCCTGGTGGATAGCCCACAGGCGCCCAGCACGCTCGAACGGAATGCCAAGCGTCGTCCACGTGCCCCAGGGGCCTTTCGCCTCGGACAAGACGCCTTCGACTGGCTTGTGTTCGGACTTCGCAAGCTCCATGTCCATTTTCCTATTTCTCGAAGATCACGGCCTGAAAGGCTTGATATCCTTGTAGACCGAAGTTGCGGGACGAGCGACCGCAGACGACGCTAATACCGCCGACCGGCACCGCACCCTCCTGGATTGCCTCGTTGACCTTTTGCTCCAATGCGACCACCGCTTCGGACGCTTTATTCATGTGCTCGCCAGCAACCACAACATATCGCATGCTCTTTTCCGCTATTCGATTCGGTATGGGATACCCGCTGAGTCGAGAACGCTCAAAAACTCCAAGGGCACTTGAGAGAAGACAATCTCAGTCCCGAAACCTCCGCTCTCCGGTGGCTCCGAAACAATGGTCGCGCCTTGCGATCGGCGCCACTCGAAGAAGGCGTCCCTCACCCTTGAGCGCAGCCCACGATCGATGACGACCCTATGCCGGCTCACCATGAGCGTAGGTCGGATCGATCAGCGTGCCGTCGGGATTGCGCACGACCGAATGTGCGATCAGGCGCAGCGAGGCATCCTCCAGCTCGATGGCAAGCCACCCGCGCACGGGGCTGGGTGCCTGGGTGGGTGACTGTCCAAGCGTCGACGGCATCGTGACAGTTCGGCTTTGGATCGGTTGCTGGGCGTACGTGCTTAATGTGCCGTGTGCGTCGCGCAGCGCCAAGACCGTCAGTAATCGCAGCTGCGAGCGACTCGTACCCGGCCGGGTGCGTCCGAACTTGTGCCATTGCGCGGTTCCCCTATACCTGATCACTTGCGGTCGCGGGCCTGCGCGATCGCATCGGCCGCGAGAGTCTGGGGCGTCTCTAATGCAACACCGCCATCCCGTTCAAGCTTGACCTGGTCGTCGGCCGCCCGCGCCTCGACACAGACGCGCTGGATCTCCTTCGTCGCGTTCACGCCGATTAGGATACTAGGAAGCACTATGCAAACTGCAAGTTTGCCGATGTTTCGGACGGCGTGTGGATGCGGATCCATGCGTGGGCTACCAGGTCCAGCGTGAGCCCTCAACGTCCGCCCAAGCCTCGCTTTCCGATACGCAGCGCTGCTGCTCCGCGATCAGCGCAATGGTGACCATCAGGTCGTCGACGGTCCGGTCGAGCGCGTCGGTGCCGTGGCGTGCTCGCGCGTCGGCGTGCGGGCGAAGTCGGCCAGCACTTCTCGCTCAACGCGCTCCAACGCGCGGACCTGACCGCGGCCGCCCGGTCGCTTCGGCGCGATGCGCAGCGTCACGTGCACCGTTGCCGGCGGCGTCGATCCGCCGGCGGCGGCAGCTGGCACCGGGTCGCCGCGCTCAGCAGGCGTTGGGCCGCCGGCCGCGCGCGGCGTGCTGGCCGGCACGCCCGGGCGCAGCGCGAGCAGGCGGGCGGTCGCGAAGTCGTGGCGCTTGCGCGCGGCGCCCACGAACGCCCCCACGAGCCAGTCGCGCGTTGCGGCCGCCTTGTCTGCCCGGCGGCCGAATTCGAGGTACTCGTGGAGAGAAGTAAAGGTAGAGGCGCGTTCCTTGGGCCGCATATTGATCCAGTACGACCTGGCGCGACTGCGGCGTTGCTTTCGCTTCGGGTTGGCCGGAAGCGAATGTCAAAGATCTCGTAGGTCCGAAAGGAATCGCTGAAACCTTGCGGTAAGCGTGCGAGCTGCGCCTCGCCGTCGTGAAACAATCGGTGTGCAATCGAGAATCTTGCGGAACCGCCGTACAGTATGGCGTAGGGCGGGTTTAGGAGGCGATTTTCCGGGGATGTTTCACGGCGGGACGCTTTTTGAAAGGCCAAAACAAGCTCAAATCGTCGCGGCGTCCGCGCGCCACAGCGCAGATCAAAAAATGTATCAAACACTACGTAATTTGTAGTGATTGTCGACATCGTCCAAATGCTCACCTCGTAGGCCTATTCGGGTCTGTATTCGGTTCGCTTTTGTACTACAACTGGAACATTGACCGGAGTGGCCATGATCCCACCACGTTTCAGAAGGGCGGTCAATGCCGGTCGTCCGTTTGGGACTCATCGGTTCGATGTCTTTGGCCCGAAGGTGGCCCGTCCGCTGACGCTCTACGGCTGGAACGCCCTTCATCTCTGGCTGCGCCTGGAGGCAGACCCGCGCGTGATTACATATTGCGAGCGGCCGATGCATATTCCCGACGCACGTCCGATGCGCCTGGTGGACTTCTGGGTGCGAGCGCAAGCGGCGGAGCGCCTATTGGTGGTGCCGCGCCCAGCGGAAGCGGCGGCAGACGCTCAAGGGGCTCGGCTCTTCCCCGCCTTTGACACGTGGAGCCGGGTACAGTCGATGGCGTTGCGAACGCTGCGCCCAAGCGAACTCGACGATCCCGAGTTACTGCGCCGAAATCGGCTTACCATGCTTCGCCATGTCGCCGCGGCCATGCCGGTTGGGGGTGACGTCTTCGCGCCCGACGTCTTGGAGGCTTGTCGAAACAGTGTGACGCTTGCCGAGCTCGAGCAACGCTTCGCGCCGCTCGCCCCGTCAGTCCTGCGTGCGGCCGCATTCAGGCTCGTGCTCGGCGGCGCCTTGCAATGCCCGACGCTTGCGACACTGCCTCTGGGGCTCAACAGTACCTTGGTGGCGACATGAGGTCGATCGCATTCGGTGCGCTGCATTTCGACCGTCGCTCCATTCCGGCGGACTTGAGCGATATCGCCGGTTGGCCGTATGCCGACGAGAATGCCCTGTCGGTGCAGACCCGGGAGCAGTTGGAGAGGCGTCTGCGTGCGATGACGCTGTTCGTCGACGGACAGATGCCTTTGCGTGAGATCACGCGGCAGACCGGTGTTGGCTTCAACGATCTATATCGTTTGCTCGAGCGCTGCGTTGCGCCGCACGACGATGGCCGCATATTCGGGTGCCGCGCGTTGATCCCGTATAAGCACACCCGTGCATACAAGCGGTGTGGGCCCGTAACGTTGAGCCCCGACGCGGACGCCGCCGGCGGCGCACGTGGCGCGTTCGAGCAATTGCTCAGGCGCTACCCGGATATCGCGCGCTGGATAGAGCGCCGAGTCGCTGATCGTAGCCGCAGGCAGGCAACGCTGACGGAGGTGCCGCGGCAGTTGTGGCGTCTGCATGGTGGTTTTCTCACGCAGTGCCGGCAAGCTGGTATACAGGCCCACGAGTACCCGTTCAATCGAAAGCACCTCGCAGAGCGCTCGCTTGCGACTCACGTGCGAAAGCTTGCGCAACGGCATTTTGAGGCCGCGTCTCGTGCGGCTGGGGCACAGCAGATTCGTCATCCGTGGGGCGATGATTCAAGCATGGTCCGCAAGCCAGCGACGTTTCCCTATGACGTGGTCGAGTTCGACGGCCACAAAATCGACGTGCGCCTGACGCTGCGCATCGACGACCCGTTCGGCTTCGAAACGCTGCTGGTGCTGCATCGGATCTGGATCCTCGTGCTGCTCGATACTGCGAGCCGGGCAGTAATCGGTTACTACCTGGCGCTCGGGCGCGAGTACAACAAGGACGACGTGGCCGCCGCGCGTCAGGCCACGCTCACCCCACACCGCCCGCGAGAATCCAAAATTCCAGCCTTGCAAACCAGGCCCGGTGGTGGCTTTCCATCGGCCGTCATCCCGCAGACGGCCTGGGCGTGCTGGAACACGCTGCGCTTCGATGCCGCCAAATCGCACTTTGCGAAGGCGACGCTCGAGCGGCTCACGACAGTCGTCGGATGCACGACCGCCAACGGACCCCTGGGCCAGAAAAACGAGCGAGCGCTCGTTGAGCGCTTTTTTGACCAACTGGCATCACACTTCGCGCACCGGCTACCGGCGACGACCGGAACCGATCCGCAAGCGGTCGAGCGTTTGCTCAATGACGTGGGTAAGGAAACGTCATTGATGATGACACTCGACGAGCTCGAAGACGTCATCGACATCGTGCTCGCCAACTATAACGGCGAGCCGCACGCGGGGCTGAGCGGCCGCACACCCCTGGAGGCGATGCAATTCCAACTTGCGAGAGGAGAGGATCTGCTACACACGCTTCCCGTGGTCCGGCGCGGCACGCTTTGCCTGCTTCAAGAAGCGCGCGTCGTTACCATTCGCGGTAACGTGAGCCGGGGCGAGCGGCCGCACATCAATTTCGAGTACCTGCGCTACGACAGCCGACTCTTGTCGAGCATGGCCGGGCTTCTCGGTCAGCAGCTGCGCATTTACTTCAACGTTAAGGACATCCGGCACCTGCACGCGTTCTTCATGGACGGCTCCGAACTTGGAGTGCTGACCGCAGCGCGTCCATGGTGCGTTTCGCCGCATTCGTTGCGCGTTCGCCAGGAGATATTTTCTCTGATTCGGCAGCGCAAGCTGGCCTGCCGGGAGGGGAGCGATCCGGTTGCCGCTTGGTTCGCGTACAAGAAGGAACAGGCGCGGCGGCATACGCGGGACGCCAACGATCTCGCGCGCATGCTCACTGAGCGTGCGAAAGCACACGAGGCTGTCGCGGCACCGATCGTTCCCGACGAACGCTCGCCGGCGACCGCCTCGGCACGGTCAGGCGCGGAGCAGCGTACGCTGCCCACGCCGTGGCTGACGACAATATTCACGTATTGATGCCATGCCGGACTCTCTGCCAAGGCCCGTTGACCCGGCAGCACATCCCCTGCTGAACCAGACGTACATCGTACCGACGCCGGCAATTGCGGAAATGTACGCCCGCGTCCGTCAGTGTTTGCGACGAGGGATCGCCGGAGCCGTTATCTATGGTCACACCCGCTGGGGCAAGACGTACGCGATCCGTTACTGCGCAAGGCTATTGCACCACGACTTGAGACGCATCGTCGTGCTCTCGCTAGGCATGCCGCAAAATCCGTCGCGCTCGGAAGCGCTCTTCTTCGGTATGTTGCTGGAAGCGACACGCCACGAACGGGCCGACAACGGATCTGCATTCCAGCGTCGCCTGCGGCTTTACCACCGACTGGCCGAGATGGTTGAGCGCGCCGGCGGCAATACTCTGGTTGTGTTTGTCGACGAAGCCCAGCGCCTCGAGCTCGAGCATTACGAATGGCTGCGTGACGTGCAGGATGAGCTATCACGCCGCGGCATCCGAATGTTCACGTTTCTGGTCGGTCAGCCCGGCATTCTGAACCGCAAGAGCGCCTTCAAGCAAAACGTCGACACCTCGCAGATCGTGGCGCGCTTCATGGTCGAGGAAATGCGTTTCGCAGGCCTACGCGGTGCCGGGGATCTCAAGATGCCGCTCGGTGCGTACGACAGTTCCATGTTTCCAGAAGGAAGCCGATGGAACTACACGCGCTTCTTCTTGCAGCGTGCGTTCGATCAGGGTTTCCGGCTAGGCGAGCAGTACGAATTGCTGTGGCAGGTATTCGATGCCGCTCACCGCGGCGCGCGATTCGACTTTTCGATGGAAATCCCGATGGAGTATCTGGCGCGTGCCATTGAGGTCGCACTGACCGACAACATGGAGCACGATGCGCCGGGTTTCGCACTCAGTGCTGCCTGTTGGAGACAAGCCGTGGACGAGTCAAACTTTGTCGCCGCGCTGGAGGAGTTGCGAATCGTGTTCGTGGACGAGGCTTGCGCGCGATGACACGCCGTTTCGATATCCTCTTGCCGGACGATCAGCCCATAGAGCACGCCCCTTGGTGCTGGCGAGACGACTGGCACGCCCGAGGCGAATCCTCGCTGGCCTTGCTTGCCAAGTTTCAGCGGCTGAATGCTCTGTCGTGTGCGGTGCTGATTGATACGTTTGTGTGTCGCGATGTCCGCCGGAACGTGCCGCGGGATCACGATTTACGCGACGCACGGCGCTTCGACGTGCCGCGCATGATGGCCATACTGCGTTTGTCGGTCACGGATGTTGCGGCCGCTTTCGTCATGCCCTCGCATCGACTCGAGCGGATTGCATTCGCGACGCTGCGTTGGTGCCCAAAGTGTTCGCAGGAAGGCGTACATCTTTGCGCATTCCAATATCGCGCGACAGAACAATGCCCAGTTCATCGCGGTCCGCTCGCGCAGCACTGCGAGCAGTGCGGGGCAGCGATTCCCTACCGTTTGCGGCCTGATTTGCTTCGCGCACCGTTCCATTGCCTGGAATGCTCCCATCCGTGGTTCACGCCGGCGCGGGGCCCGGATAACTTTCGCGTGGGGCAGGCATACCGGAGTCTGCTGCGCGAGCGTGCGGCCGACCGCCTGCCGGCCATTGGAACTGAAGGCGCTTTGTTGCGCTCCCGGCGTGCAACCCGCCGACATCCGTTGTCGGTTGAGCAAGAGCGCGAGGCCCTGCATGTTCGTCTGCCGCGAGAACCCGTCTGGACGATGTTTGGACGCAGCGACGCGATCAAGGATGACCCGGCGCAAGACGACACGGAGCAGGAGGGCGGCACGGACGATGGCGACATCGATGCCTACGGCTGTTATAGGGCGGTGCGGCGATGGATCATGCGTGAGTACTGCGTCCGGCATCGAGCCTGTATAGCAACCGCCGCGTGGCATTTATCGTGGTCGTTGACGGGAGGCACAACGGCACCATTTTGTCCGATCGCGCAGGCGTTCCTGCGTTGGCGTTGTAAGTGGGAAGGCTTCGGCACGCCCAGCGCGTTGCTGCAGCCCCCGCTGCATGGGCCGCTCGGGCTCTCGGTGTGGCTGTCGCTCTACGCGCCGGTTGCGCAGCGAAGTTGGAGCCATGCCGCCAGCCGCTGGGTGGTGATGCACCTGCTAGGCCGAGCATGTATCGATAGTTTTCTCACCTTCCTGTCCGAGGCGGATCAATTGCGCATGCACCGGCGGATACTTTGGTTGCCGTTTCCCGTGCACGATTTCCCGCGGCGCCACGTCGTAGCACGAGGCGGTTATCGGCGCGGCGAGCCAATCAGCTTCTGCGTCTCACCACTTCGCGAAGGCGATATCGCTTGCGAGTCGACTTGGTCTCTCGACGGCGATGGCCATCGCCGCGAGCACTTGGACGGGCTGCGCCGTAACGTTGCCCCCGCTAATCTGGCGGCCTTCCTCGGCCCGACCACCGGAGCCCTTGGAGTTCCCTGCGGCGCTGCTTGACGATACGCGTTCTCTACTTATCGAGGGCTCGCGGGACTTGCGTGTCGAGTTCGATTTGGCGTATTCATCGGCGGTGCCGTAGACACTGCATGATTCGGACAGCGCTGCGAAGCCATCCATGTGATGGCGTCGACGAACGAAAATGAAGGCGACCGAGGCGTGAACTCATTTCGGATGTGCTCGAATGGGCGCAGAGGAATGCCTCGGCGCTCTACTACAACACTAAAACCAAAAAGGACAGGCTGCAGGTCACTCCGAACATCGTTGGCTTCCAGTCGGTGATGCATGGCATCGCCATGCGCATCAAGAAGCACGGAAGAAGGGAGTCGCAGATAACCGTCGACCAGCAATCTCAGTTCAACAAGGCGCAGAAGACGTTGTCTGAGCTCTACGCTTCGATGCGCGGAGTTCCGTGGCTCACCGGTCCCGGGCTGCCGGAGACGGATTTTAGAGGCATGCCCGTAACCCCGCTCACGTTTTCCTTGAGCGCGGATAGCGCAGGACTGGAGCTGGTCGATATTTATCTGTGGGTCTTCAAGCGCGTCAATGAGCGGAAGGAGGTGGCGCCAGAACTCTATGCGCTTGTGCGGCCGCAGCTACGCCGCGGCCGCACGGACGAAATTTCACTGAACGCGCTCGGTGCTCGATGGGGCCGTTGGTTCGACGCGTTGCCGGAGCCGGCTGAAGAGCAAATGGCAAAAGCGCGAGAACGACTGGCCATTGACGAAGGCAGGCGTCTTCGCGCAATGAATAGCGATAGCCGCCAACTCTCGGAGGGCGATGACGGCGTCCCGCGCGTGACGCTCTGAATTGTCTCACTCCCGCATCGACGGCGTGCGATGCAAACACCGTTTATTGAAGGCTGCAATCCTGCGAACGCTTGTACACGGGGAATAAAAATGAAGACACACTCGACTCGAGCTTATCTCTGGTGGGTGCTACTTCCCGCGCTTACGGGGTGCCAGCTCATGGACCGGCAATACGTCCGGGCGGTGGGGGCGGCCGAGCTCGAAAGCAAGTATACGATCAAAGGGACAGCCTATTCGGCCGGGGACATTATCGCCACGCCCGGTGTATCTAACGAAGTGATGTCTGCATGGCTTGGCGTCGCCGGCAACGACCTGAGAAAGAAGTGCAACGAGTTTATCGCGCGTCTCTCGGTACAGGAAGCGGGCTGGGATACGGGACTCGATATCGTCGCGCTCGCCACTGGGGGAGCAGCGGCGGTTGCCGTGCTGCCCGTAACCACCACTGCGGCACTCGCGGCCGGCAGCACCTTTGCTACTGGCACACGAGCGCTGATTGATTCCGACGTCTACGGTAAGGTCGGGGCGAACCTGATCGCTTCGCAAATTGGGCTGGATTTCGATCCGGTATTGAGCGCCTACATGAAGAATCTCAACGTCTCTAATACGGCTGATTTTGAGAGCAAGCTCGATACGTTGATGCAAGCCCAGGGCAAATGCACGCTGCACAATGCCCTTCAGAATTTGCAGCTGAAAGGGGCAGGGGCGAGTTCCCGGCCTCCCGTAATTGCTGCAACCAGCCTCCAAGACAAGCAGGTTTATTCGCTGCTCGGGGGCGTTGAAGTCACTTTGACAATCGACGCCTCGGATCAGGTTACGCTCAAGGGCTACACCGGTGACCCGAGCGTCAGTCGTACGACCGCAACAGCGATCCTCAACGGGGCGCAGGCCGTTCTGGAAACCAAGTAACGGGGCGGCATGAAGTGGAGCATTCAAGCGGAAAACAGGCTGACCCCTCGCATCGAAGGATCGATTGACGCCCAAGGCGTGCCGGCGTGCACGCGCGGATCCACATTGGCGAAACGCCTCACCCAGGTGACGGGATCCGCGTCGTTGTGGGTGAAGCGCACGTTTGCTAGGGCCGAGTCAAAGCATCGGCCGATCACGTCGCTGACCTGCCGCTGATCCGCCACGGCGACCTACGGATTGCCGGCCAGATAGCGGACCTTGACGAGTCAGTCGAAGGCCGCGCGCAGCGTGCGCACCACAGCACGAAGCGCTCGATCTCGCGCCAGTACGCGCGCTGGGTGGCCGCCTGGGCAGTAGACTGCTCCTTGGTAGTGGGCACCACCACTCGGCCATTGCGGTGCTCGATTGGTCCGCCCGCTTCTTGCGTCAAGAAACGTCGTCCTGGCTTGAGCCGCCGCCGGCCCACCAGCCGGGCGTGGACCGACCGCGAACCGCGGCTATCCCGGATCGACGTTGTGTGGTCGTTTAGCCTGCCGCCGCGTTCTGCGCCCGGGTCCCTGCCGAAGCGGCCGTTGCTTTGTTTGTCCGCCCCGCGGCACCCCGAAGCTGCCTAAACGCCCGCCTTGCATAAACCGGTTGGTCAGCCTATGATATTAAAAGGTAATACCTCGGGATACCTCGGGATACCTCGGGATACCTCGGGATACCTCGGGATACCTCGGGATACCTCGGGATACCTCGGGATAACTTGGAATATGGCAACCTCTATCAAACTTGACACGGGCATGCAGGATCGCGTCCGGCATCTGGCCGAACAGCGCCGGCGCACGCCGCACTGGATCATGCGCGAAGCCATCGCGCAGTACGTCGAGCGCGAAGAAAAGCGCGAGTCGATCCGGCAAGAGGCCGTTGAAGCCTGGCACGATTATCAGACCACCGGGCTGCACGTGCCGCATGCGGACATGGACCGTTACATGGCGGAGTTGGAAGCCGGACGCGACGCGGAGCTGCCTGGGTGCCGCAAGTAATCTGGACACGCAATGCCGCACGCGCTGTACAGCGAATGCACCAGTTTCTCGCCATGAAGGATCCGACGGCCGCGCAGCGCGCGGTTAAGGCGATCCGGGCCGGCGTCGACGTTCTGATCGACCAACCGCGTCTGGGCCGCCCCGTCGATGATCTCGACGTCGAATTCCGCGAGTGGTTGATCGATTTCGGCGATAGCGGCTACGTGGTGCTGTACCGTGTCGATGAAGCTGGGGTGGTTATTCTGACGGTTCGCCATCAGCGCGAAGCAGGGTATTGACGGGCGGCTACCGAGCCACCGCAACTAGCGAGGAGAGCAGGGTCGTGATTTTGAGGAGCCTGAAGCTTGTAACGGCTGCGGCCACGTTGGCCTGTATCGGACCCGCGTTCTTCCCGGACACTTTCTATGCCGCGGCGGATGCAGCCATGCGCTTGCCTTCGTCGGTTTTCGTGGCGTTCGTCGGGATGGTGGCCATGATCGGAGTCGTGCTCGGCTTCCTCAAGCGCTGAGCGGCATGGCATCCGTTCCGGTGAACGGGCGAAATATGGAGCAGCAGATGGATTGGGCAAGAAGGTGGTTCACGGCAGACGGGCGGCTCCGGGCGGCGGTTCCGACAGCGGCTGTGATTGTGCTATCGGTGGTCAACCGCGCGCTGGCGGCACGCTGGCCGTCGAGCTATGGGCAGCTGCAACCCCTGGGCGTGCTGGCCGTAGTGGCTTGCCCGATGGTGATTGCATACCTGGCTCTGCACGACTGAGCGCGGGCAGGGCGCACCCGGCCGCGGCCGGGTTTTTTGCGAGCATCGTCAAGTCCGCTAAGTCGTATTAGCGGACTTGCGTTTAATGCCCTAAACTCCCCTAGGGCCGGATTACGCGGCTCTTGACACGTCTTTAAGACGTGCTACGCTCATGGCATACGTCTTTAAGACGGGTTGCCCCCAGGAGCCTGCATGTCCGTGCTTTACCTCTACCGCTGCGCCGCCTGCGGCCACCGCGGCGAGCTGCATCTCGAGGGCGACCGCGCCGACGGCGCGGCCGCCACCTGCGCGCAGTGCCACGCGGCCGTCACCCTCGAATGGGACGCCGCCGTGACGCTGGAGATCGTGCCGCACGCCGGCGTGCCGACCCCGACCGAGATCAAGCACCTGCGCGTGATCAACGGCCGCACCCAGACCGAGCTCGCGGATCGCCTCGGCGTGCTGCCGCGCCAGGTGCAACGTTGGGAGGCGGGCGAGGCGCCGATGCCGATCGCCGCCTGGCAGCTGCTGCGTCGCGTGTGGGGCTTCCGCGGCGCGATGGACCTGCAGCGCGCGCCGCACCCGACGCGCGGCTGGGACACGCAGCGCGACGCGCCCCGCGACACGATCGAGCGCGGCGATGTGGTCGAGCTGCAGCCGAAAGCCGGGCCGCGCCTGCTCGCGACGGTCACCTACGCGGCGCCGCGTGACGACCTGTATGAGGCGCTGGTCACGGAATTCCCGGGCGCTGGCGACGTCGGGGAAGAACTCGACGGCTACTGCCTCGGCGAGCGCGTGCAGTTCCGGGCCGCCAACGTGCTGCACCTCGAGCAGCGCGCCCCGCGCGGCTGAGTGGATCCTTTCGATAGGAGCATGACCATGAACGTTGCAACCGACTCCATCGCTCACGCGGACGTCCCGTTGAACCGCGCCGACCGCCCGATGCACCTCGATCTGCTCGACGCGCTGCGCTGCGCGCTCGACGCCGTGAAGACGGGCGTGCCGGAAACGGTGGGCTATGGCGAGGTGGGGCAGCCCGCCTTCGCCCACGGCTGGCGCGCGGCGATGGACCACGTCTACGGCCAGCTGGCGGCGGCCCGGGAATGCCTGAGCCAGGTCGAGGGGTTGGCCGACGCGTCGCGACCCAGCCACCCCTGATCGGCGCGATGCACGATGGCCGCGCGCGCGCCGCGCGGCCCACCCGACCCCGTTCTCCCGGAGCCTGACGATGAAAACCGCCTACGAACTGCTGCTCGATGCGCCCGATGAACAGGTCACACGCTGCCAGCTCGCGTGGCGATCGATGGTGGCGGGGGAGTGGCAAGACGCGGCGCATTGCCTGCGCAACGCGGCCGCGGAAGCGGGCGCGACCCGCTGGGCGGCGGACGCCCGCGCCGTCGCCGAGGCCTGCGCCGCGAAAGCCGCCGCCTAACCGCGCGGACGCCGACCCGATCAACGCTGTGACGCGACCCACCTTCACCGACCGATGACCGCCATCCTCTACCAACTCACGGCGAGCGCCGCCCAGATGTGCCTGCCGGTCCCTGTGCCCGCCGCGGCGCCGGACAACCTGCTCGACCTGCTTGATCACTGGCAGACCCTGATCGGTGCCACGACCGGCGGCCTGCTCGGCGTGGCCGGCGCCTGGATCGTCGCCATTTCGGTCCGCAGCCGCGAGCGGCGCATGGCGGCCGGCATGGTCCGGCCCGACCTGCGAGAACTGGTCGCGCGCGGCGCAGATCTTGAGAAGTCCGGCGACCAGATTGGATGGCCACTAAGCTTCGATGACGCGCAAGTGGCTGACGCCCGTGCCGGCCATGTCCTCACGCAACTTATCAACACGCGCCCGAACCTGTTCGCGCTGCAGACGCCGACGATTGGTCAACTGTCGGACATCGACACGCGGGTGTCCAGTCACCTGTTTCAGTGCCAGATGCTTCACCGCGCGCTGGAGGATGGTATAAGCACGCGCCAAGCGCTTCAAGATGCCATGTCTCGAGCCCGCATCGACGAGCCGGTACGGTTCTATCGAATGACGACGCCCGATTCGCAACTCTATGCAAAGTGGCGGATGTGCGTCGAGCACGCGACGCTGGCGGGGTACTTCCTAGATCGGCTGGTGTTCTCGCCGTGGCCGAGATGGATGCATCGTTGTCGGATGCGACTTTGGCGGAATGATCTCGACCGGCGCTCCGCCGCGCTCCTGAAAACCGGTCGATTGCCCGCCGACGTCCCCGTCGCGGACCCGGACTCGGCGCCGGCGGGACGGATATGAACTACGACGCGATCCGCCATGCGCGCCTGCTCATCAGCAGTCAGAGCCGGATGATCCCGCTGGACCAGCATGACCAGGATTGGATCGCGTGGTTCATCATGGGCCTGGACACCGAACTCGATGCCGTCCAGAAGGGCCTGGCCACGGTACGCGACGCCGACGGCCACACGCCGCACGATCGCATTAACGGGCGGTTCTTCGGCGCCTATCTGTCGTTGCACGACGCCGAACTGCACGAGCTGGTGCATACCCAGTGGCTGCTGCTGCGCGATAAGGGCGCCCTGCCATGAGCGCTCGTCAAACCTGGCTGGCCGCGCTTCAGGTCGCGCTGCGCGAGGCCGTCGCGCGCGACTTCGCCGGCGCGCTTCTCATCGACGACTACGCGGATCGCCTGCCGAACTGGGCGCCGCGCCCGGGACAATGTCACGCGCAAGTCGCGCGCTGGATCGCGGCGCATCCGGACGACCACGCGGTGCGCGGCTGGCTGGCCGACGGCGAGGGGAGCGGCCTGCAGCGCTTCGTCGCGCACTCGCTGGTTCGCACCGCGCGCGGCGCGCTGCTTGACGTGGCGTTTCCCACCCCGGCGTACCCCCAGATCTTCATTCCGCACCCGGCGGCCGCCGGCGACTTCCTTGCGCTGGTGCACGGCGAGCCGCCCCTGCCCTGGATCGACATCCCGTTACCTGAGAGAAGCTGAGCCAAATGACCCGCAACCCAAAGCAACCCGTCGTGCCGCCGGCGCCGCGCTGCGCCGACGGCATCGTGTTCCACATCGCGCAGCGCCAAGGCCATTCACTGTTGTGGACCGAGACCATCGGCATCGCGTTCGAGCACCGCGGCCGCACCTGGGCCGTGCATCGCAGTATGGCCTCGGATCCCAACACGCCGGCGCTCTTCTCGGTGTCCGACATCGAGACCGGACGCAGCTTGCTCGACATTCAAGAATTCAGCATCGACACGGCGCGCGCGGCCGCGATTCAGATGATCGATGCGGTCGCGCCGGCGCAGTGGGATGAGTTTTTTCCCGCTCCGCAATCGGCCAAGCCCCGCCGGCGGGCGCCCGTGTCGGTGACCTGACCGATGGCGAACCGCCTCCAGCAGCTCGAGCTGCCGCCGCCGCGCACGTACACCCGCACCGAGTTCACGGCGCTGCGCGCGCGCGTGAAAGGCCTGCCGATCGCGACGATCGCCCGGCTCTATTTCGACCCCGACGAGCACGACGTCCTCGAGGTCGGGAACCTGCTGCGCACGATGCGCGACGACCTGGTGTCGATCGCGCTGCGCGTGGGCTCGTCGGTCCTTGTCGGCCACCTGCAGGCGTCGATCCAAAAGTATGGCGAGCCGCGCTTGACCCCGGTGTCGCTGCAGCTGATCGAGCAGGTGGCGGGCAGCTGGGCCCGGGCGGCGCCGGCGCCCGACGATGCGATCGCGCGCTGGTTCCGGCCGCTCGTCGCTCAGCAGCTGATCGAGGTCGAGGTGCGCACCGTGGGGCAGCTGGTCGCGTACTGCAACCGCCGCGGCGGCGCATGGTGGCGATCGGTGCCGCGCATCGGCGTTGGCCGGGCCCGCACCGTGGTCGCGTGGCTGCGCCGGCATGCCGAGACGATCGGCGACACCGTCGCGCTCGACGTCGAGCGCGTCGATCGGCTCGTCGCGGCGCCCGAGGGGCGCGTGCCGCTGCGGCGCGATCAGCTGGTGCCGATGCATCGCCTCGCGATGCCGACCGATCTGGACGGCTCGGCCGGCTCGAATCGCGCACCGGCGTTCCCCTACATCGCGGCGGCGCACGACCTCGACGCCGTGTTCGCCTATCTGCACCGCTACGACGGCCAGGCCGCGACCCAGCGCGCGTACTGGCGCGAGCTTGAGCGTTTCGTGCTGTGGTGTGTGCTCGAGCGCGGCCGGCCGATGTCTTCCGTCCTGGTCGACGACTGTGAGGCCTACAAGGCGTTCCTGGCCGCGCCGTCGGATGCGTTCCGCGGGCCGCAGGCCTCGCGCGCGTCCGGGCGCTGGCGGCCGTTTTCGTTGAAACCCCTGTCGCTCGACAGCCAGCTGTACGCGGTGCGCACGCTGCGCGCGGCTTTCGACTGGCTCGTCAAGGTCCGGTACCTGGCTGGCAACCCGTGGGTGGCCGTCGCGGATCCTAAGCCGCTGAAGCGCGCGACCAAGCTGCAGGTGCAGCGGGCCCTGCCGATCGACGTGTGGGCAACGGTGCGCGCGCGGCTCGCCGACCGCGCCGAAGGCGTCGGGCCGCAGGGCCCGGACTGGCGCGTCGCACGGGTGCTGGTGCTGCTGATGGGCGACGCCGGGCTGCGCATTGAGGAGGCGGTGACAGTCAGCCGCAGCGGCCTGCAGTGGTGGCCGGCCGAGGACGAGACGCCGGCGACCTGGATCCTGCGCGTGATCGGCAAGGGCAACAAGGAGCGCTTCGTGCCGGTGACCGAGGACGTCATCGAAGCCTTGCGCGAGCACTGGCGGGATCGCGGGCTGGACTTCGATGCCGGCGACGCCGACCTGCCGCTCGTCGCGCCAACGGTCGTGCCGCCGACGCCGGCGGGACGCGACAAGTTCGGCGTCGAAGAGGGAGTGGTCACGCGCCAGGCGGGTTACACGGCGCGCGGCGCGCGGCGTGTCGTGATCCGCGCGCTGAGTCGGCTGATCGAGCAGCTGCCGGATCTGGCCGAGTCGTCGCGGCGCCAGCTCGCGCAGACCTCGCCACACGCATTCCGCCACACGTTCGGCACGCAAGCCGCGGCGGCCGGGATGGCGCTTGAGGTCCTGCAGCAGGCGCTGGGCCACGCGTCCCTGCAGACCACCACGATCTACGTGAACGCGGAACAGCAACGCATGCGGCAGGAGGCGGCGAAGTACCACGCGCGACTGGCGGACCGTCGCGGCGAGTAGGGGGCGGTAGATTCGGCATTGGGGACCAACCTATCGGAGGCATTATGGCGTTCGACGTGGACAACATGCCGGCGGCCGCATCGGCGCTGTACAACTGATGGTGATCAGAACAGAGAGCGGCTCTGGAGGTTGCACGCCTCGCGCCAGAGTTTCTCGGCGAGATCGTGTCGTGCGAGCAGACACAGCCAGTACATGGTTGACTCTTTGCTGTTGCGCACGGGGTACATCGTGTCGCACACACGCAAACCTGTTTTGCTCACGAGCATCTTCCAGTGGTCGACAAACGCTTCTCTCATTTCATGCTTCGACGCCTGTCGGCGAACAATCTGCCGCCAACCTGGCGCGAGGTCGTCGAGCGAGGAACGTTCTGACTCGAGGCCTGAGGCAATATTTCGTTGGATGTCACCCGTGCTCAAATGCACAACGATGTCAATTGATGGCATGGATGCCAGCTTTTCGATAATCGAGAAATGGAGATGACCCGCGTTGAAGGGGTCGAGCAATGCGAGATGAAGTCCTCGCTGATCCAGTTGCGGGATCAGCCAGTCGATGGTTTGATCCGCACGACCCACTACCGATTGAACCGGGGCTCCCAGCTTACGCAATCGCTCGTCACAAGCGGCCAGATATTCAGGGTTCGCATCCGCGATGAAGAAGTGCGAAAACGTTCCACGTCTCTGCTGGGACATCGTCCAGGCGGCAAGCGGGCCGCCGTCGGAAAAGATCGACGTGTGTTTGACCTGCACCCGGCCGGTACCCGCAAAGAGATCAATGTAAGTTCGCTGCGTGGTGAACTTTTGACGTGCTCCCCAGGACGCGTCGATATACCGCTTGATAATCCGGTGCTTTTCTTCGGTCACCCAGCGTCCTACCACCATCGCAGGCAAACCGTCGTTGATGTCCGGTACGACCGTCTTCTTATCCGCCACAATGTCCCCTCTCAACTCATTGTTGTACAGCCCTCGTCTTGCAACGAACGATCTGCTTCCTCCGATTTGGGAACCGCGCGGACGACAACTGGTTGTCACTCAATCGATCCGCATGATCGTTGCCGTCGTTCTCCGAGTGCGGCCCTTCTAAAGTGGTCACGCGCGTACAATATCGTACCGCCCAACATAAGCAGATCGCCATGGGAAAAGATTCGCGCATTGAATGGACGCACCACACTTTCAATCCCTGGTGGGGTTGCGTCAAGGTATCTGCCGCTTGCGACCATTGCTACGCAGAAACCTGGGCAAAAAGGTTGGGCGAAAACGTCTGGGGGCCGGAATCGCCCCGCCGGTTCTTTAGTGACGCGCATTGGAAAGAGCCGCTGAAGTGGAATCGGGAGGCCGCGATAGACAGGACCCGGCGCCGAGTCTTCTGCGCATCAATGGCCGATGTGTTCGAGAACAGACCGGACCTCGTTGGCGAGCGCTTAAGACTTCTCGAACTGATTGCGCAAACACCGAACCTGGACTGGCTGTTGCTCACGAAGCGCATTCATCTCGTCCGCAAACAGTTACCAAAGGGCTACGAATTTCCCAGCAACGTCTGGCTGGGAGCGACGGTTGAAAATCAGGCAAGCGCGCGTAAGCGCATCAAGTACCTTCTCGAGTTCACTTCCCCCGCAGTCCGGTTCCTCTCCTGCGAGCCGCTACTGGGGCCACTCGATCTCTCCGAGTATCTCGTGCGCGGCGCGAACGATACGCGCGTTGACTGGGTCATTGCAGGCGGTGAGTCGGGGCCCGGATCTCGCCCCATGGATCCCGTGTGGCCAGCGCAGCTGCAAAAGCAATGCGCAAAGGCCAGAGTGCCGTTTCACTTCAAGCAGTGGGGACATTGGGCACCAGTAGACCAGGTCACTGACGTCATGACCAAGAACACCCCGGTGAAGGTGCTCCGCCAGGATGGCTCGGAAGTCTCGGTCGCGGCGATCGGGAAGAGCAAGGCTGGGCGCACCCTAGCGGGCAAGCATTGGGACCAGTTTCCCGCATCTGCGTCGTAGCCGTTTAAACCTCATTCAGAGGACACGCCTTGGCAAAACGTCATTACGATTGGAGCGACGGACCGGCCGTCCTTGACGAGCACAGCCTGACAAAACATCAGGTGCTCGTTGACTATCTGGTGCGCTATTTTCAGCAACGCATGCTCAATGCGCCAGGACGCGAGCGTTTTAAGATCACGCTGGTGGACGGTTTTTGCGGCGGCGGATTGTATGAGCTTCGGGGTTCAGGGCAACTGGTAGAAGGCTCTCCGCTGCGTATGCTCGAAGCAGTCGAGGTCGCCTTCGCGCTTGTCAATGCGAACAGAACCAAGCTGATTACATTCGACGTGCAGTTTGTGTTCGTTGATAAAGACCGGGGCGCGCTGGAACACCTGCGAAAGGTTCTTCAGGACCGCGGCCACGAACATGCAATCGGCATCTCGATCCACCTGCTGCACGCAGAATTTGGAGTCGCCGTGGAAGAGATCCTGGCGCGCATCCAACAGCACACGCCTCGCTCCGGGACCGCGCTATTTTTTTTGGATCAGTACGGATATACGGAGGTGCCAGCAACGCTGATTCGACGCATTTTTCAGAGCAGCCACAACGCGGAGGTTGTACTGACGTTTCACGTATCTTCATTTGCGACCTATACGAATGACGAGTTCGCACAGCGCATTTCCACCACGTTACAGATCGACATTTTCAAGCGGTTGGGTACGCGTTCGATCGAACAGATCAAAGCGAACGACACCGACTGGCGACGCTTCATTCAGGCTGCACTTTACGAGGCATTGGTCGAGCGATGCGGTGCCGCGTTTTTCACACCGTTCTTCATCCGCGGGACGGGCGCCGGCCATGGGGAGTACTGGCTTGTTCACCTATCTCAACACCACCGTGCACAGGATGTGATGAAGCAGGTTCACTGGCAACACAGCAACCACTTTGTCCACTATGGCGGTGCCGGGTTGAACATGCTGGCCCCCCATACGATGGGGTTCCTGCAGGAGTTCAATGGCGGATTCCGATTTGACGACGTGGCACGCAGCAGGTCCGATACGGAGCTGATTGAGCAGCTCGCGGTGTGGATTTTCGACCAGCCTCACGCTGTCGCATTTTCAACCGTTTTTACCGACACCTGCAATGGATCACCCGCCACTGCGGCGATGTATAAAGACGCCCTGGCTACGCTTGTCGCGAGCGGGGACGTCGCGATCAGATCGAACGATGGAAGGCCCCGCTACCGAAGTCGCTATATCCGGGATTCGGATCAGGTTGAGCGAGCCCGACAATTTAAGTTGTTCTTGCCTCCAGCTCGTTAGCGCGCAGCGCCAAGTGTTTAATTACCCGAAGAAGGCGCGCTCGAAAGCAAATTAAATCACACCATCTCGGAAATGTGAAAGCATGACTTCCAAAACGACGGGCTACGTTGCCCTAGTTGCGCAACTAGAAGCACTGGATGCGCAAATCAAAGCCCTTCGAGACGTCGAACGCGACGCGGCGATCGGGCAGATCAAAGCGCTGATGCAGGAGTTCGATATCAGCATTGTGGATTTGCAAGAGCGGGTGCAAAAGCGCAACGCGAAGCGCGTGTCGACGGCTCCGAAGTACCGCGACCCGGCGACAGGTAGAACTTGGTCTGGTCGGGGTCGGCAGCCGGCTTGGCTCGGTGACGATCCTGCTGCCTTCCTAGTTCAGCCCGATCTGCTCGCCATCTGAAACGACGCGGTCCAGCGAGTCCGTACTTGATCCACACGGGATTTCGGCGGACCGGCCTGGATATTGCAAAACAACGGAGTGAAAAGCCATGGTAACGAGAAAGCGGACGTTGTCGGACGTGAAGGCCCAGATTGAAGCGCTGGAAGCTGAGGCTGAGGCGTTGCGAGCTGCGGAAATCAAGGAGGTGATTGCTGACGTGCGAGCCAAGGTAGCCGCTTATGGGCTGACCGAGAGGGATGTGTTCGGGCGCCAGCGCGCCGGCGGCACACAGGAGGGGCGGAAGGCCACTACGCCGAGCGCGCCTAAGTACCGCGATCCGAAATCGGGCGCCACGTGGTCCGGGAAGGGGCGCGCGCCGGGATGGATTGCAGCAGCGAAGAACCGGACTCGCTTCCTGATCAACGAGTGAGTCCGTGATCAGCTGTCGAAGAACGAAATAACTGCAAGTATGAACGAATAAACTGCGAGCGTGGCGCTAGGCTCCAGATTTTATGCGGCAACATGGGCCAGACTCCATTGTTCCTTCACAGTTGCGGCGCACTGGAGGTTTCGTTGCTTCAATTTCTTGATGCACGCGACGCGGCCACGGCGGAGCTTAGCGATAACGTCCCATCCTGGCCTGAACGCGGAATTGGCATGTGAGGGGCTGCAGATCTATCTGGAACGACTCGGTGCGTGGATTCTCGCGCCGCTTGACGAGTAGGAAGACCAGGCGCGTGAGCGCCCCGTGCGCTGGCCGGACGCCAGCGGAAAACACGGCAAGGAGGTGACGTATGGCCGACAATGCTGAACAGGCACTTCGTGCGGTTGCAACCTATGTGAGGGCGCACTCGCATGTCTTCGTCGTAGCCGGTGCAAAGAGCCTCACCCGCGAGGAAGCGGCCGAACGGCAATCGCTCATTGAGCAGGTCGCGGACCGGCTTGATGAGTTAGCGAACACCGCGGTTCGACTTCAAGTCAGCTACCGGCAGTTCGAGACCTTGCTCGTTGAACTACGTCAGTTGGGCAGCGCCTCGCCAAGTGAGCTAGTTTCGAACGTCGCACGAGCTCTGCACGCCCAGACTACGTGACCAAGGAAAACTATGAAAGCGATTTTGAGCGAGGCGGAGCGGGCGTCGATCCGTACCGTTGCCTCGGGAGACAAGACGCAATTGCCAGTGGCGCGCGCGATTCGATCGCGCTGCACCCAAGCACGGCGTTGGCGCCTGCGTCGAGCTCCAGTTCATGGCCGAAATTCTCGCGCCGGTTCCGGATCTGTTGCTGCGCTCGCAGTACCGCGCAGCCGTGTTGAAGCAAACGCGCTGAGTGGGAAAATGGCTAAACAGCAGACACCTCTTCGCAATCAACTCTTGATTGTTGAACAACGTCTAGCAGAGACGTTGCAAGTGTTCGCCGCGTACGCGACGATAAACGAGCTTGCGAACAGAGATTCGAATCCCGCATTGAACGCTATCGTCAATAGACGTGGTGGGTTCTGGCACGCAACCGCAGTGAGCTTTCAAACACACCTGTTCACGGGGGTCTATGCGCTGGTGGAGCTCGGGCGTCAGGTCGTGACGCTTGCGACGATAGCGCATCAGCTCAGTAAAGGTGGCAAAGTCAGTGTGCATGACGAACTTGTCAATGCGCTCAGCGATGTGCGGAAACGATACGAGCAATTTCGTCACGTCCTGTTCGGCCACAACGGCAAGGACCGGGAAGCATTCGCCGACCGGTTTGACGAATACGGCTTCACCTGGGACATGATTAGAGGCGATCTGGCTACTTTGGAGCACATATTCAAATGCCTGTGGGTCCTCGCTGACGGCAAACCCGCTCCATCGCTAGACGAGTCGAAGCGAATGCGTTTCCCATATGCCGCGACGATTGAAAGTACGGCAACGGATACGTCTAGCCTTTTGAATGATTTGGCGCGGCATCAGCCATAGGAAAACCCAAGCAAAAGGCCCCACTCATGACCGACCCCATGCCTCCCGATGCCGAGCTGCTCGCGCAGCCGACCAACCAGCTGCTCGATGCGTTCGGCGCGGGTCAAGCATCTCCCGGCTCGGGCAGCGCCGCGGCGCTCATGGGACTGCTGGCAGTCAAACTCATCCGCACGGTGTGCCTGAAGAGCTTGCAGAAGAATCCCGAGCGCAATACCGAGGTCACGCTGCGCCACCTGCTCGATGAACTCGGCGCGATCGAACCCTTGCTGCGCGCCCTGTTCGAGAAGGATGCGCGTGAGTTTGACGAAATCGTCCGCCTCCGGATGGCGCGCGATGCGGCCACCGACCCGGACGTGAAAAGTACCGCCTCGCGCCGCGCCAACGACCTGCTCGAGGTGGCCACCGACAACACGTTCCAGATCATCGACCTCTGCATGCCCCTGATTGACCATGGTGTGACCGTGTTCGAGCACGGCTGGCAGTCCGTGAGGGGTGACTCCGGCGCCGCCATCAGTGCGGCGATTGCCGCGGTCACCTCGGGATTGTTCATCGCTAATCTGAACGTCAAAAGACTAAAAGAGCGCAACTACGCGAGGGATAACATCGACCGGTGCGCGGTCGTATTCGCGCTTCTGCAGCAGAAGCAGGAGACCGCGTTGGGTTGCGTCACGTCGCTGAACGTCGAGGCGCTTGACTCGGTCGCCATTGAGGGCTTGCTGCAACTGCCGCTCGAGTTTGCTGCAGGCCGGCGCTCCCGTTCCGCGGATGAGTAGACGCTATGATTCCGAGCGAGAAGTTCACCGATGTCACCGAAGCCAGCATTCGGCGCCCGATCGAACACGGCTTGCCCGAGGGCCGCACGGTCGATTGCGAGGAGGCGGCCGTAATCGGCAAGGAAAACAGGGAAAGAGCAATATGCGTTCGATATTGAAATGGGTGAAACGACTTGTCGGGGGGGCGGAGCCGCGTGGCGTATTTAACCTCAGCTATGGCTTTCCGAAAGCGTCATCACGTAACGGGAGATCGCCCTTAAGCGATTCAATTCTCAGGACGCTCGCTTCTGTTGGAGCACGGCCCGGTGACATTGTCGAAGTCAACGAGTTTGGCGTCGCTCGAGTGGTCGGCGGTCGTCCTTACTTAGCGAATGAGCAGCCCGACGTGTCGGAGCAGGCGATTCGAGCCGCACTCAACAGGATTTACGGCGACGATGCTGCGAGTCTCGCTAACGTGACAGCGGTGTCGAACGTGGTCGTGTTCCGTAAGCCCAAACACACGTAGGAAAACGACCGTGACAGTGATCGATGATGCGCGTCACTACCGCGAGCAGGAAGCGCTGGTTGGCAAGGGTGGTGTCGTGGTGTTTTTTCAAGGCGAGGTCCAGGGCTGGGTGAACCAACTGCGTAACCCCGAGCATTGGCAACCTGGCTGCGTCGCGGTCGATGAGCAAGGGCGCATGTGGACGACTATCGCGGGCAGCGAGCGCGACGGCGCGCTCATGTGGCTCGCGAATCACGAACTGTAGGAAAACACATGGACGCTTGCATCCAGATCGGGCCTAACGCACTCTTTGCGGCTGTCGTCCTAAGTCCCGCCTGGGGCAGCCAATATCGGCAAGCGGACAGTCCCGAAAGCCGGCAGCGAAGCGCAAGCATGGGGTTGCCCGACGATGCGGGAGGTGAGCATCCAAGGACCGCTGTTGGCGAGCAAGGCGGCGAACAGATGGCGTTGCTGTAGCGACACCAGCCGTGGAGTTTGATCAATGGATCGTCCTACTAAAGCCGTTATCGGCATGATCGTGGCGCTTTGCGTGATTTGCATCGGCGCAGGCATTTACTACTTCCACTGGCAGGGCATCGACACATCCATTGCCAACGACCGCGACTACCCTAAGCCAGCCGTGCGCTGAAGTCGCTTGCGTCGTCTCGCATCGCCGTCGTCGTCGATCAGAAACATCAGCTGCAGCGTGCGCTCGCGCACACCGAATCCAACCTGCGCGCGGCGAGCGCGCGACGCGTGCGTTCCAACGTCGCATCCTGAACACGAGGAACGAGATATGGCAGTTATGGATGGCGCGATGGTCGCCGCGCAAGCCCCGGGCGTGAATCGGTTGACGCTGGTGTTCTCAAGCGCGGTCATTGGCGCGCTCGTCAACGGCGGCATCGGCGTCCTGACGCGGCGCGCGGACCGGAAACGCGAGGCGGCGAAGGCGGCCGAGCGACGCGCCTATCTGCAGCTCGACGTGGTGCTGAAGCTGGAGGCCTTCGCGCAGCGCGCGCACGCCTACCTCTATGAAATCACAATGGCATCGGGAGCGAAATGGGATACATCGAGGAAGCTGCCCCTCTGGTTGCGGCGTGTTGATGTTCCGGTTGCCGGACAAGTCGCGGCCGAGCAGAAGACAGAATTTAATTGGTCCCTCGTCTTCATACCTTTATATACATTCGCCGGCGCAGCAATTGTCACGCTGTTCGTCATCATGCTGGCCGGTTTGCTGGGGTTCGCCGTGTCGATGGTGAAGACGTTCACCCTCGTAGCGACGATCGCTCTACTTGTCCTGCTATTCAAGCGCAGCTAACAGGACGGAAAACAGCGGCACGATTTTCGCGTCCGCGAAACGGGAGGTAGTAGATGGGCCAAGCAAAGCAGCGCGGTGCGAAAGAACAACGGATTGCGCAAGCACAGGCGAAGATCGAAGCGCTGCGGCCAGAGAAACTGGTGTGTGGCGCGTGCAACGCGACATTCACCGAACGGTATAAGAATCTGTTTGACGTGCCGCGGATCAAGTTCCCGGAGCCGCTCGCATTTCTCACAAGCCTAAGCAACAGCCTGCAACACATCCGGTCCTTTGACGCAATCAAGGTCGACACCGCCAAAACGGCTGACGAGATTGTGGCCATGAGCCGCGAGGGCTGGTATGTCGACGGCAAGATGGGCGTGACACGACCGCGTATCTTCAAAACACACATGGATGACGGGAAGCCCGCAGAGGCTGAGGCCCTGATGGTCGAGCATTTCACGCGACGTTGCGCTGGCATCCATGCTGAGATGGTCGCGGCCTATCCGGCGCGCAGGGCTATCCTAGACCAAGCGTTTGCGGCGCACGCCAACGGCCAGTATTTGCTATCGATACCGACTCTCCTGACTCAGGTAGATGGCATCTGTGCTGACGCGCTGCAAGCCTCGTTTTTTCTCCGCGGGGATCGTCAAAAGGCAATCAGGGAAATGAAGGTGCGGGCGGGATCGGGGCTGGCGCTGGCGTACCTTGCGCCGCTTGATACGGACATGTCCATCGCGATGTCCGAATCGTCGCGGCCGGCGGACTTTTCCGCCCTGAACCGGCACATGGTCCTGCACGGTGAGTCGACTGATCACGGGACGCTCGCGAACAGCCTGAGAACCATATCCTTGCTGAATTTTATCGCGCAGGCAATCGAACGGGACCCGCCGCAAATCGCTTCAATATAATGCGCGGGTCACTCAGAGAGACGATCCGCAACAGCTAGGAGACATGTGACGAGGTACATGAACCTACTTTGGCTGCTGATGTTTGCGCTCTGCGCGTTCATGCTTTTCGCAATGTGCGCCGCCGATGGTGAGAAGAGGATCTTGTGGGGCCTCAGGTTGGTTTTCTTTGGGATCGTAACGTGGAAGTGTGGCGTCGCGTGGGCCATTTAAGCGACGCTGCAAAGGGGAAAAGCTAGAGTGACCTTTCCCCTCTGAAGTATCCCACTGTAAAGTTAGTGGCAAGGCGGCAGGAGAACCCTTGTCATGAAGAAGTCGCGGTTCAGCGAAGAGCAGATTATCGGGGTGCTGAAGGAAGCCGACGCAGGCATGAAGGTCGCAGACCTGTGCCGCAAACACGGCATATCGGATGCGACGTTCTATAACTGGCGTAGCCGTTACGGCGGCATGGACATATCGGAAGCGCGACGATTGCGGCAACTAGAGGAAGAAAATCAGCGGCTCAAGCGGCTGGTGGCCGACCAGGCGCTGGACATCCAGGTTCTGAAGGACGTTCTCGGAAAAAGTGAGTTCGCCCGCGCAGCGTCGAGAAGTTGTGCAGCAGGTGATTGAACAGCACGACTATTCGGAGCGCCGGGCGTGCATGCTCATTGGCCTGAATCGCCGAACGTTCAGGCGGCCGGCGCCACCTGACGCCGACCCCGAAGTGCGGCAACGGCTGCGCGAGCTGGCGCAGGAGCGGCCACGGTTTGGCTCGCCCCGCCTGCATGTCTTGCTACGCCGAGAGGGCCTGGTCCAGAACCACAAGCGCACTGAGCGGCTGTACCGCGCAGAAGGCCTATCGCTTCGCCTGAAACGTCGCAAGAAACGCCCGAGTCATCTACGCGTAGTCATGCCGACGCCCAACGGTGCAGACGAAAGCTGGGCGATGGACTTTGTTGCTGACGCGCTGGTGCATGGCCGACGCATACGCATGTTGACGATCATCGACGCGTGGAACCGCGAGTGCCCGCACATCGAGGTCGACTTCTCGCTAACGGGGGTACGCGTGGTGCTCGAGCAGTTGCGGCAACGAGGACGATGTCCCAACCTGATTCAGGTGGACAACGGGCCGGAGTTCGTCAGCAAGGCACTCGATGCCTGGGCGCACGAACATGGCGTCAAGTTGCAGTTCATCCGTCCAGGCAAGCCGGTGGAAAACGCGCACATCGAACGCTTCAACGGCCGACTGCGTGAAGAATGTTTGAACCAGCATGCGTCCGTCAGTCTCGACGATGCACGCATGCGAATCGAAGCCTGGCGCACTGACTACAATTCAGTGCGCCCGCATAGCGCCTTAGGGCAACTGGCGCCGGACCAATTCCGGCAACTGCATCAACCGAAAACCGGCGAGCCCACTAAATTACGAATGGTGTACTCGGCGGGGTAAGGTCACTTCAGAGGGGAAAGGTCAACCGGGTTCGCGACGCTATATATCGACTATGCATGCAAATGTAGAAAGAATGCGCATGATCGGAAAGCTGCCATGACGGACAACGAAGGAATGAAGCCAACTGAGCAGCAGAGTCCCTACGTAGGGGTATTCGTTGATGAGCGTTCCACCGTCGGCCGTGTGCCATGGGATCAGGTCAGCGAGGTTCGCGGTGCTGAGGAAATGAACATGGTGGCACTCACTGATTTGATCCTTGCTGAGACGGCGCAGGAATACGATGAGCTGCAACGCCAGTTTCGATCTGAGCAAGCGGCAAAACCGAGCGACGCAGAGGTGTTGACGACCTTCATGCGCGACTGTACGGACGCAGCCGGTGCTCCGCTGCTGCAAGCCGACAAATACGCCGTCTTCAACGGCGGTAGGATCATCCGCAAGAACCTCGACTAACAACTCGGAAAGGGAGCCTCCCATGTCGGCCTGTAACTCCTGCTCGAAGGAGCAGACGACGAAACAACTCCAGCCGATCGGCCGCCAGGTCACTATTGCAACATCGGTTGGTCGTGGCCATGATCAGACCGACTTCGCCTTCGCACAATGCGAGAAGTGTGGCTCCGTTTGGGTGAAATATGTCGACAGCGGAGCCGGCGGACACGGGACGTTCTGGAAGCGGCTGACTGCTGGTCTGTTTTGAAATGGGAAAAGCAGAGGCGACAGTGGAAGCCGAATCATCGAACGTCGACGTTAGGACAAGGCATGCAACACATTCGGTTCTCCGGGAGAGAATCGTCGAGCACGTCTTCATAGGTGACGCGATGCGGCGTCTTTGGCAGCTCGGCGTGACGGACGTGGAAGTCCTGCGTGCGGAGTTCGACGCAAACGGCTATGACCTAGTGATGTGCTGCGGCGAGGTGATGCGACACGTCCAGTTCAAAGCATCATTGATCGATGGCTCACGTGGGAATATCTCCGTCAACCAGCGGCTTGCGACAGTCCCAAGCGGGTGCGTGCTTTGGCTCGCTGTCACGGACGATCTGGAGATAAAGGAGTACCGCTGGTTTGGCGGGGAGCCTGGCCGGCGACTGCCGGACCTTACCAATCTCAGGCTTGCGCGTCATACCCGCGGAAACGCACAAGGTGAAAAGACCGAGAGGCCGAATCAGCGGATACTCACGAAAGGCGCCTTCGAGATTCTTGGCAGTCTGGACGAGGTGCTCGAACGCCTGTTCGCAATCGAGCGAACGGCATAGGAAACCAGCAATGGTCATTGGCGCCTCGAAACAAAAACATGTCGATGGTTTCCGTTCGAGGGGCCAGGCGGGAAGTTTGTGTCGCGGGTTCGAGTCCCGCCGTCGCCCCACTCAATGCTCGGAAAACGCCAAAGGAACCGGCAATGACAAGCACAATCGCTTCTTCGCCCGCACTCAAATACGGCTGGGCCAGCCTCTGGCGGGCACACACTTCGTTGCCGCGCGAGATGGCGTCAGATGAGTTCACTGTCTTTGTTCGAGCGGTCGGCCGCGAGGAAGCTCACGCAGCGATGGGGCGCGTGATCCTGGCAATGTATCCGAACGCCGATCTGGAAAGTGCCTACTACAACCTGACGTCAGCGCGCGAACTGGTTGAGCAAGGTGTTTCCCCGCTGGAAAACGACCGTCTCTTTGAAACGGGTTGGCAGGGCAAATATGTGGAATGCTGGGTGGAAAAGCCGGTTTTCGCGGTGCCGGACGCTGCGGAATTGTTTTTGGCGTGGACGAGCGCCCGGCAAACCGGCTCGTGACGGAAAACGCCCGCGCTCGATGCGCGGGCCACACGGGGAAATATCTGATATGGCATTCACGCACCGCGAACTCTGCGACCTAGCCGTTAAGTGGCTTAAGTTGCCGCATTCGCGCAAGGGTCCGGGCTGCACGGTTGCCATGTCCGAGACCAAGGGAGACTTCAACGGCGAGAACCCGGATGCAATCGGATTTCGGGCCGGGGTGTATCGAGAATGCTCCGTCTTGATCGAGTGCAAGACTAGCCGAGCCGATTACCTTGCCGACGCCAAGAAGCTGCACCGAATCAACCCGAGTACAGGCATGGGCATGTATCGCTACTACATGGCACCCGAGGGCCTTCTGAGGCCCGATGAACTGCCGACCGCTTGGGGGTTGATCGAGATTACGGCTAGATGCCTGATACGGCCGCGTACAGGCCACGTTCTCATGCACTGGATGGACGACCCTGCGCCGTGGCATCACCAGCGCAACCACGGGGCGGAATGGACGCTTCTAGCCCGCATGTTGAACCGGGTAGGCGACGTGGAAGTTTTGCAGAACCGGCTGAAAGAGGCCACGAACACGAAGGCGCGGTTAGCGAAGTCGAACGACCTGATGCGCGAACAACTGGACGATATGGGGCGATCTCTGTTTCTGGCTCGCTCCCGACTCGAAGAAGCCGGGCTCGATACCGGGTTCGCAGCACCTAACAAGCGCGCACGACCAAAGTTGCCGAGAGTGGTGGCCGACGAATCGTGCGAAAGGAACGACCTGGCGTGAAGCCGGAAACATCACGGAAAACGTTGGGAGGTTGCCATGCTCGACTCTGATAGTTGGAAAGCGAAGGTCGTTGAAGAATCTATGACCTCCTGCCCGGCATGCGGCTCAACCAATGTGACAATGGGTGCTTGCGCGATTGGCAGCGTGACAGTGCATCAGGAATACACGTGCGAAGACTGCCAGTACGAGTTCACTGCGTTCTTTACGTTGGTGGGCTACTACACGGGCCATCCCGAAATTTGACGGAAAACTCATGTCGAATGAAATCAAGAACGTATTCCCCTGTGCCGAGTGGTTTTTTGTTTTCGGCCCTGCTACTCATCCCGAGGTGAAGCGGATCGCCGCTTGGGGACAACACCAAGATGGTCGTCTGATAGCTCTCCTTCCCGGTGACGCTGCAGAGCGTCCCGCGCTTGAAATCCCCCCGATTTTCGTGAAGGGTAAGTACAAGCATTGGGACGATCTGAGTGAAGCAGAGCGAGTGCACGCGAAACGCCTGAACGGTGTCTAGGAAAATTGAATGGCGACGATAAATCAAAATGGACATGTGCAGGCGCACTGCCCGACATGCAGCGGTGCGCTAACCTCGTTCCAGATCGGCGATCCTCAGCGTGGGCAATACGGGGAAGTTTTCCGGCAGCTGGAAGGCGGAGGCGTTGAGATCTACAGATTGGCGTGCTGTTCTGGCTGTGGAGCAGGCGCATTGATCACGCTGTTGAATGACGGACGGCACACGACGCTCGAGGATTTTTACCCCGAAGCGGAAGAGCGCCAAACTTTGCCTGCGGGCGTTCCGGACGGGATTGTCAATGAGTTTCGAGAAGGTGAAGAGTGTGCTGAGGCCGGCTGCTATCGGGCTGCCGCTGCATTGTTTCGATCTGTCCTCGACAAGACGCTGCGGGCTAACGGGTACAAACTTAAAAAGGGAACGCCCCTTGAGCAACAAATTGACTTGGCTGCTGACGATGGCGTGATAACAGCGTCACGACGTAAGCGTGCCCATGACGAAATCCGTACGCTCGGAAATGATGTTTTGCACGATGAATGGCGCAAGGTATCACCGGAAGAAGTGCAAACGGCCAAGAACTACGCGGCAAGGCTGCTGCATGACTTTTACGATGACCGCGAGACGGTACTCTCCGTGCTTCGTGCGAAGGGGCGTGTTTGTGATGACGACAAGCCCGTCGAGCGCGGTCTCGACTGACCACGGAAAACAGGAGCAGCAACGATGACGGTAGATGAATTGCGCAACGCGCTGGCGCAGCTCGACGGCAACATGAAGGTGTGTGTGGCCTACCCCGACACAGCCACCGGCCTCAATGAGTTCGAACACGAGACGTTTGACGTGCGCGCGAAAGGGGTGACGACATCGCTCGCTGGACAAGACGAACCGGTGTTCCGGCTTGAGGCGTGGGGCATCAGCACCTGAGCAGCAAGGAAAATACGTAATGGCAACGCAACAAATTTCTCTTTGGATGCAAATCGGTTCCGCTGTCTTCGGCCTCATAGCAGTAGCACTCTGGTTTTGGGCAGCGAAACCTAAAGCTCCCCCAGCGAACCTCGACGGCGGGGTGACAATGCAGAAATTTCTCGGTGAAGCTGGTAGCCGCAATATGTGGGCGGCAGGCACCACTGCAATCTCGGTTCTGTTCTCTGCCGCAAGCACCCTGCTCTCTATTATGAGCACCCACTGACCAAAGTTGATCCGCTTGGGTTTCCCGGACCAGATCTAGAGCGAGTTTTCCGGCGTTTCGGGTCTGGTTGAACCCGGCAAAGGCATCAGCTGACGGGCGAATTCAGCTGGTGCCAACTCTTTGAGAGCAGAGTGAGGACGGCTCTCGTTGTAATCCCGGCGCCAGGCCTCGACGATCGCTTTGGCTTCGCCCAACGTCTCGAACCAATGTAGGTTCAAGCACTCATCGCGGAATGATCCGTTAAACGTCTCGATGTGGCAATTGTCCGTCGGCTTGCCCGGTCGGCTGAAGTCGATTTTTGCTTGGTAGTGGTACGCCCACATATCGAGCAGGCGCCCGGAAAACTCGCTGCCGTTGTCGACAAACAGATGCCGCGGAGCGCCGCGCCGAGCGGCGATTCGGTTCAATGCGGATACCACGTGTTCGCCTTTCAAGCGTTGCCCCACTTCGATCGCCAACGCCTCCTTCGTGAACACATCCACGATCGTCAAAGTGCGAAATTTCGAGCCATCAGCAAGCTGGTCAGCCACAAAATCCATACTCCAAGCGTCGTTTGGCCTGACCGGAACGATCTTCGCCACGCGCGTCACCACCATCTTTCGTCGCTTCGGCAATTTCGAGCGCAACTGCAACTGCTCTTCGCAATACAACCGGTACGCCTGATTCCGACCCAACTGCCAGCCTTCCCGGCGCAGCAGTACATGGACGCGTCGATACCCGTAGCGCACACGCGTATAGGCGATCTCGCGCATACGTGAACGCAGTTCTGGGCGAGGGTCCTTGATGCTTTTGTAGTACTGAACGCTGCGCGGTTGCTTCACGAGCCGACAGGCCCGCCTCATCGTCAATCCGTAGTGGCTCACCACGTAATCCACCACGTCTCGTCTCAGCGCGGGCCGGGCCACTTTTTTGCAGCTACGTCTTGCAAGATGGCCTTGTCCAAGCTCAATTCGGCGACCAGCTTCTTCAGCCGCGCATTCTCGTCCTGCAACTGCTTGAGTTCGCGTACCTGATCAGACTGCATCCCGGCGTATTGCTTCTTCCACCGATAGAACGTCTGTTCCGAAATACCGACCTGCCGGATCACATCGGCCACCGGCATCCCCAGTTCGGCTTGCTTCAGCACTGCCACAATCTGTTCGATCGAAAAGCGTTTCCGTTTCATGACAAACGACCTCCTGGTTCAGGGTCAAGTTTGCCGCAAAACTCGCACTCGGATTGGTCCAGAATTCCTAAAGCGGATCAATCCGCTGCCTTCATACGCATCGCATCCACTTCGCGTGACGTGGGGCTGAGCCAGAATTCGCGCCCAGCTCTCGAGTTTTTCCATACCGACGGCATGCTCGAGCGCGCCGTGCAGTTGCCCCTCAATGTCGCGTACGGCCTGGACGACAAAGGGCTGCATGCGCCCGGATGCCGGCGTAAGCTGATCGGCACCCGCATCAGTCTTCCTTGCTTGTCCGGCCACCGAACAACCTGACAGTACCCGCCTAGTTGATGATCGCCGCGGGGAATCGAGGGCCGTGGTAGAGCGCTTTCGGTTTCATCGCATCATCTTACGCGACCACTCCCGCCAACGTGACAGTGCCGGAAGAATCTTCCGTCCGTCTATCCGTTTGCTGTAGCGATCAGGTGTGTCCTCCGGAATCAGCCCGGAACGCCCGGACAACCTCGAGAAAAGCCAATAGGATAGGAGTCGTATCTCCTACGCGGTAAAGGCAGCTCAGGTCGATGTAGCGCAGCCGATCGGAGTCTAGTGGTCGGTAGGTGAGACCTGGTAGCCTGAGGTTTGCTGCGGATGCGGTGGTGATGCAGATTCCAAAACGACTTGCGGCAAGACCGACGGCAGTTACTACGTCCTCAACTTCTTGCTCCGCAACGAGCGTCACGTTCTCGTCGGCAAATGCATCAGTGACGGCCTGTGCAAGTCCATAAAGCGACGCGTTCGGATAGAGAATCATCGGTTCACCTTCCAGGTCGCGGAGCCGCACAACATCGTTGTGCGCTAGCGGGTGATCTTCGTGTAGTGCGACGATGAACCGTTCTCGCAGAACCGTCTCCACTACGATGTCGTCTTCTGGCGGCACGTAACGATTAAAGCCAATCGTGATGCGGCGCTCACGGAGTGCTTCGATTTGATCTGCTTTCGACAAGTTGTGTAGACCAATTGTTACACCTGGTCTCGTCGTATGGAAGGTCGCGAGCAATTGCGGGATGACGTGCAGAATTCCAGACGTAAAAATCCCCACGTCTAGACGTCCTAATAGTCCTCGACCAGCGAGCTGGGTCTGCTCGGTCGCGAGTCGCGTGAGCGTGAGAATGTTCGGAACCTCAGCCAGGAGGGTGCGGCCCGCGTCGGTCAACTCGGCGCCTTTTGACGTTCGAACGAATAGTGCAGTGCCCAATTCATCTTCCAGTGCTCGAATGTGGCGCGTTAGCGGCGGCTGCGCCATATGCAGGCGTTGGGCCGCTCGTCCGAAATTTTGCTCTTCGGCAACTGCGAGGAAGTAGCGCATCTGCTTCAGGTCCATCGACGTCTCCCTCTTGATACTGAATCAGTATCGTAACTCAAAAAATGAGTATTGGACGGCCACCGATCGAGTTCGGCAACATGATGCCCACCAAGGTGCGAATCGAATCGTGAACACCTTCCAACCGAAACAGGATCGCTCATGCCTATCGTTCATATCTCCATCATCAAAGGCCGCAGTGAAGAGGCCGTCAACGCCTGTGTCAAGGCTGTCGCCCGCACTGTTCATGAAACACTTGGCGCGCCTCTTAACAGCATTCGTGTCTACGCCACGCAAGTGCCGGCTGCGCATTGGGCTGTCGGTGACCATACCAAGGACGAGCTCGACGCGTCGGCTGCGGTACGCGCAAGCGAGGAGCGTTGAGATGACTCCGACTGAAGTCAGCGAGGCTGCGCGCGCGCTGCGCGCGGCCGCAGCAACACATGAGTTCGTCGCGCCGCTGCGTGAGACTTACCTTGGGATGACCATCGACGACGCCTATGCTGTTCAACGCGAGAACACTGAGGCGCGGATCGCCGATGGGCGTCGCGCGATGGGCTGCAAGATCGGTCTGACATCGGTCGCAGTACAGCGCCAGCTTGGCGTCGATCAGCCGGATTTTGGCGTGCTTTTTGACGACATGGGGTACGGCGACGGGGAGCCGGTGCCGGCAAGTGTGCTCGCACAGGCCAAGGTCGAAGCTGAGATTGCCTTCGTGCTCGGCCGAGACATCGACGTGGAACACGCAGGAATCGTGGACGTCATTGCCGCCATCGACTATGCGCTTCCGGCGCTCGAAATTGTCGGTAGCCGCATTTCGAACTGGAACATCGGAATCGTTGACACCATCGCCGACAACGCATCATCGTCCGCTTTCGTACTTGGTAGTCGGCCCGTAAAACTTGACGCGTTTGACGTGCGCCTGTGCGGCATGGTGATCGAGCGACGAGGTGAGCCGGTTTCGGTTGGTGCGGGCGCAGCCTGCCTGGGACACCCGCTTAATGCCGTGATCTGGCTCGCGAGAACCATGGCACAACGGGGTACTCCGTTGCGCGCGGGGAGCGTGGTGTTGTCCGGGGCCCTCGGACCGATGGTGACCGCCACGCCAGGTGACGTATTCGATGCGCGAATCAACGGCCTTGGGTCTGTGCGCGGGGTGTTTGAACCCAATTCCGACGAGGTTTCACGATGAGCCAGATCGAATTCATCGCCGCGCATCTCGATGACGCGGCGCGCCATGCGCGGGAAGTCGAGCAGTTTGATCCGCGCGGAGAATGCCCGCTCGATGAGGCATACGAGATTCAGCGGGCGTCGATCGCGCGGCGTGTTGCGCGCGGCGACAAGCGCGTTGGCGTGAAGATGGGCTTTACGAGCCGGGCGAAGATGGTGCAGATGGGCCTGTCCGATGTGATCTGGGGCCGTCTTACCTCCGCCATGCAAGTCGAGGAAAACATGTCGATCGATATCGACTGCTACGTCCACCCTCGTGTCGAGCCCGAAATCGCTTTCATCCTCAAGCGCGAGCTCAACGGCGATGAAACGGGGCCTGCTGCCCTCGCGGCAGTGGAGGCGATCGCACCCGCGCTCGAGATCATCGATTCGCGGTATCAGAACTTCCGTTTCAGCTTGCCGGAAGTGATTGCCGACAACGCGTCGTCGAGCGGTTTTGTGATTGGCGGCTGGAGCAATCCGCAGACCGATTTTTCGAATCTCGGCCTGGCACTCAGTATCGACGGCCGTGCCGTGCAAGTGGGCTCGACGGCAGCGCTGCTTGGGAATCCGCTACGCTCGCTCGTGGCTGCCGCGCGGCTCTCGGCAGCTGCCGGCGAGCCACTTCAGGCTGGCGCGATCGTCATGGCGGGGGGCGCCACGTCGGCTGAGTGGCTGAAGCCGGGTCAACATGTGAGCGTGGAAATGGAGCGCCTCGGGCGAGCCGGCTTCTACGTAAACGGATAAGCGAAATCGATTGAGTTAGCGGGACGTGTTGGAGGAGCTAATGAGCGAAAAGGTAAAAGCAGCCATCATCGGGCCGGGGAACATCGGTACGGACTTGATGATCAAAATCATGCGCAATAGTCGTCACTTGGAAATGGGAGCCATGGTTGGCGTCGATCCCAAATCGGACGGCCTTGCTCGTGCCGCACGCCTGGGCGTGGCAACCACCGCAGAAGGTATCGAAGGCCTGCTTGCGCTCGATGTGTTCAAAGAGATTGACGTCGTGTTTGATGCCACTTCGGCGAGCGCGCATGCGCGTCACAACGAAATTCTGCAGCAACACGGAGTGCAGGTGATCGACCTGACGCCGGCGGCGGTCGGTCCGTACGTGATTCCGGCGATCAATCTCGAAGCAGAAAACGCCGCGAATATGAACATGGTGACGTGTGGAGGGCAGGCGACCATCCCCATTGTCGCGGCGGTCTCACGCGTAGCTAAGGTTCATTATGCGGAAATCGTCGCATCGATAAGCAGCAAGTCTGCCGGACCTGGTACGCGTGCAAATATTGACGAGTTCACGGAAACGACTCGCGCGGCTATCGAAAAGCTCGGTGGTGCAACTCGCGGTAAGGCCATCATCATTCTCAATCCGGCTGAGCCACCGCTGATCATGCGTGACACGGTGTTTGTCCTTTCGGATCTCGTCGATACGGCCGAAGTCGAGGCCAGCATCGAGCGCATGGTTGAAGCCGTCCAGCGCTATGTTCCGGGCTATCGATTGAAGCAGCAGGTGCAATTCGAGGTCGTTCCGGAGGACGCGCCGCTGAACGTTCAAGGCGTCGGACGTATCGCGGGACTCAAAACTTCCGTATTCCTCGAAGTGGAGGGCGCCGCGCACTATCTGCCAGTCTATGCCGGTAATCTCGACATCATGACTTCCGCCGCCCTCGCTTGCGGTGATCTCATGGCGCGGCGCCGCATGGAGACAGGCATTGCTCGAGGTTATGGCACACAGGCAACGGAGACTACAGCGTGAACGGCAAGCAACTCTATATCTCGGACGTGACGCTGCGCGACGGCAGTCACGCGATCCGGCATCAATACTCCATCGAAAATGTGCGGGCAATTGCCTCTGCACTTGATCGGGCAGGCGTACGCAGCATCGAGGTTGCACACGGCGACGGAATTGAAGGGTCAAGCTTCAACTACGGCTTTGGCGCACATTCTGACGTCGAATGGATCGCCGCCGCAGCGCAAAGTGTCGAGCGTGCGGAAATCGCGACGCTGCTTATCCCGGGGATCGGTACGATCCATGACCTACGTAACGCGTACGATGCAGGCGCGCGAATTGTGCGCGTTGCCACACACTGCACGGAGGCCGATGTCTCGCGACAGCATCTGGATTTTGCGCGCAACCTGGGGATGGACGCTGTTGGCTTTCTGATGATGAGCCATATGACCACGCCGCAAAAGCTCGCCGAACAGGCGCTTCTCATGGAGCGCTACGGTGCGACGTGTGTGTATGTCGTCGATTCGGGGGGCGCGCTCGGCATGAATGACGTTCGAGAACGTTTTCGGGCGTTCAAGGACGTGCTCAAGCCCGAAACACAAACGGGTATCCATGCGCATCATAATCTTTCGCTCGGCGTGGCAAATTCGATCGTCGCCGTGGAAGAGGGATGTGATCGCATCGACGCCAGTCTTGCGGGCATGGGTGCTGGCGCCGGCAACGCGCCCCTTGAAGTGTTTATCGCTGCCGCGGAGCGACTCGGCTGGAAGCACGGTTGCCATCTGTATGGCCTGATGGACGCCGCTGACGACCTGGTACGTCCGCTGCAGGATCGGCCGGTGCGCGTGGATCGCGAAACCCTTGCGCTTGGCTATGCTGGGGTCTATTCGAGCTTTCTTCGTCATGCGGAGCGTGCGGCGGAAAAGTACGGCCTGAAGACTGTCGACATTCTCGTCGAGCTGGGGCGCCGCAAGTTGGTGGGCGGCCAGGAGGACATGATTGTCGACGTCGCGCTCGATTTGCAGAGTGCGGACTAGAAGATAGATCACTTGTGAAGGTCGCTGCTCCTGAGGACTCACCTTCAGGAGCAGTGCTCTTATCGGTTTCAAGCCCTAAGGAAACACTGATTAATCCGGCTCGGTGGTCATCGCTGACGCAGCCGAGGGCGTTGTTGAAGATAGTTCACGGAACGAGCCCACGACGATGAAACGGCAAATGAGCTTTGCGGAAACGGAAAGCGTAGGCAAGAAGCGGGTGAAGTGGCGCGTGGCGGCTAAGTGAGGAAAGAGCAAGGCGATGCAGGACGGTGCGCTGAGGGATCTGATGATCGCGCTCGAGCGAACCAAGGCACAAATCCGCGCGCGGGTCGAACATCCGTTTCATGTCGTCAAGAACCTGTTCCGTCATCACAAGGTGCGCTACAAGGGGCTACTCAAGAACACGGCGCAACTGTTCAGTCTGTTTGCCTTAGCGAATCTCGTGATCGCGCGAAACCGGCTGCGGTCGATTCATGGGGGAAGTCCATCATACGTGTGAGAAATGCGAGAAATGAGGCGCGTCCTCGGGGCAAACCTCTCCGAATCGGCGAAACTTCGCTTCGGTGTCCGGCCATTCCGCACTGGCGTCGCCGACAACCTCGCGCAATCGCCTATTAATCAGTGCTTCCCTGGAGGTAGGAGATGCAGGACAACTCGTTGAGGCAAAGCCTCAAGCAACGGCACATCACGATGATCGCGCTTGGCGGCGTGATCGGCGCGGGCCTGTTCGTCGGCTCCGGCGCCATCATCGCGACCGCCGGCCCCGCGGCAATCCTGTCGTACCTGATCGGCGGCGTGATCGTCACGCTGGTCATGTTCATGCTCGGCGAAATGGCGTCGCGCAATCCCGACAGCGGCTCGTTCTCCACCTACGCGAGCAGCTATCTCGGCGAATGGGCTGGCTTCGCGGTCGGCTGGCTGTACTGGTTCAAGTCGATGATGACGATCACCGTCGAGGCGATCCTGCTCGGCGCGATCCTCCACGATTTCCTGCCGTGGCTGCCGATCTGGGGCGGTGCCCTGTTCATGCTCGTCACGCTGATCGCGAGCAACGCGTATTCGGTGCGCTCGTTCGGCGAAGCGGAATACTGGCTGTCGTTCGCGAAGGTCGCGACGATCATCGTGTTCATGGCGCTCGGCGCATCGATTCTGCTCGGCTTCCAGCCGCGCATTCCGGCGCCCGGGCTCGTGAACCTGACCGACCACGGCGGCTTCATGCCGAACGGCATCTCGCCCGTGCTCGCCGGCGTGATGGTCGTGATCTTCTCGCTCGGCGGCAGCGAAATCGCGGCCGTTGCGGCGGGCGAATCGGAAAACCCGAGCAAGAACGTGATCCGCGCGATCAAGAGCGTGATCGTGCGCGTGATGGTGTTCTACGTCGGCTCGGTGTCGAGCCTGATCCTGTGCATGCCGTGGACGGACAAGGCCAATCTGAAATCGCCGTACGTGTCGCTGTTCAGCATGGCGGGCTTCACGGGCGCGGCCGTCGCGATGAAGATCATGCTGTTCGTGTCGTTCATGTCGGTGATGAACTCGTTCCTGTTCTCGAACTCGCGCATGCTGTTCTCGCTCAGCCAGCGTGGCCACGCGCCCGCGATGTTCGGCCGTACCAACGCGAAGGGCGTGCCGATGAACGCGCTCGTGCTGTGCCTCGCGATCTGCGTGTCGATCCTTGGTATTCACTTCGTGAGCGGCGGCGATCTGTTCCTGATGCTCGCGAAGAGCAGTGGCGCGTTCGTGATGATCGTGTGGATCTTCATCATCGCGGCGCACTTCGCGATGCGCCGGCAGACGAAGCACGAACAACGCGACCCGGCGGCGTTCCGCGCGTGGTTCTATCCGGTGTCGAACTGGATCGCGCTGCTGGCGCTCGTCGCCGTGCTCGGCTCGCAGGCATTCAACCCGGATTCGCGCTTCCAGTTCTGGTTCACGGTATTGACGGCGCTCGCGATCGTCGCGGCGTATTTCCTGCGCCGCAAACCGGCGCAACTCGGCGATACGGCCGGCGTGAAGCTACGCTGACCGGCGCTCTCGGCGCGCGAGCGGTACGCTGACCGGGCGCCGCTTTGTCGCTTTATCGCTTGGCGGCTTAGCCGAACGGACGCACGCCGATCAGCCAGCCGTGCAGGAACAGCGCGAGGACGGCCCACACGACGAGCCCGGCCACGATCGCCACGACGTCGCCCGACAGCCTGCCCGCTGGATAGCGAACCCCTTCGCGGCGGTCACGTGCGCGCTACACGACGAAATCGACGAGCGACCAGACGAAGAAGGTGCCGAACAACACGACGACGTGCAGCGTGCCATTCGCGAGCAGGTGCGCGATCGCCCATACTGTTGAAGGAAGTCGTTAAAAAGCCTGGGAAGTGATCGCACAATGAGGTATGGTTTTCCTTCCTGTCTATGAGACGGAGGGAGCCATGCGATGCACGGTCACTCTGGAGTTCGACGATGGCGATGGGACTGAGACCCGGCGCGTAGAAGTAATCCGACTTCACCGGACAACCAGTGATCCGACATTCGGAGACGTCGGGCTGTCCCTCGCTGAAGGGAAGTCGCTGATCAATAGTATCCAGCAGGAATTTGTTGTCGAGCAAATCACATGCTTCTGCACTTCGCACAGGGCATGTCGGGCGTGTGGTGTACCTCGCCGCCTCCACGATAGCCACAGCTCTGAACTGAAGACCACGCTCGGGAAGGTGTGACCTGGGACGTTTCTTGTAGCCATTTGGCAAGTGAGTTCTCTTTTATCCTAGAGGCAAGGAGAACTCGATGAAGAAGCGATTTACCGACGAGCAAATCATCCGGATTTTGCGCGAGGCCGAAAGCCGGGACGAACCGGTGAAGGATCTGTGCAAGCGCCACAACATCTCGGAACAGACGTTCTATCGTTGGCGCAACAAGTTCGGTGGTATGGATGTGGCCGACGCCCGCCGGCTCAAGGATCTGGAATCGGAGAACGATCGGCTCAAGTGCCTGATCGCCGAGCAGATGCTGGTGATCGACGGTCTGAAGGAATTCAGCCGAAAAAATGAGTACCCCAACGGGCCGGCGCGAAGCGCTGGAAGTCCTGACTCGGCGGGGTCTCTCGCAACGCAAGGCATGTTGCTATCTGGGGCTGAGTCGCCGGGTGGCTACCTATACGCTCAAGCAACCGGAGAAGGATCGGAGCCTGGGCGAGCAACTGATGGCGGCCGCGCAGGAAGTGCCGCGCTTCGGCTACCGGCGGATGTCGGCCTGGCTGGCGATGGGCGAATCGCGCGTGCGGCGAATGTGGCGAGCCTTGCTACTCAACATTCCTCGGCGGCGTCCGCGCCGTCGTCGTTGTGGCAACGACATTCGCCTGCCCGGTGCGACACAACCCAATTCGGTATGGAGCTATGACTTTGTGCACGACCAGTTGGTGGACGGGCGGGCGTTGAAGATGCTCTGCGTGATCGATGAATACACCCGCGAGTGCCTTGCGATCGAAGTCGGCGCCAGCTTGCGGTCGCAGGATGTGATCTTGACGCTGTCGCGACTGATGCGGCTGTACGGCAAGCCCGCGTTCGTTCGGTCTGACAACGGCGCTGAATTTACCGCTGCCAAGGTCATGCGCTGGCTGCGAGACGCTGCAATCGGTCCGGCCTTCATCGCGCCAGGCAGTCCGTGGCAAAACGGGTTCGTCGAGAGCTTCAACGGCAAGTTGCGTGACGAATTGCTGAACCGGGAATGGTTCCGCAGCCGTGCCGAGGCCAACGAACGCTGGCGGCAGTTCTACAACGAGCGCCGGCCCCATAGCGCGCATCGCGATCAACCTCCGGCCACGGTCCGTCGAGCCTGGTTGGATTCCGATAATATCGACACGAGACTCACTGCCTGATTGGTCACAAAATTCAGCCTCAGGTCAGACACGGCGGTGCGCAAGTTGAATGAGAGGGCGACGAAAGCCGTTCTTGACGCACGGTCGCATCGCGACGAAAGAATTTGGCAGAGCAGCACAGCGAACCAGTGGCTCGATATGTTGGTAATCCCACTACCATGTTCTAAGCTAGCAATCGGAACTGATTTACATGCCTCGCCAGGCTGTCGTTCTGAAATGCGTTCTTGTCATGGACCATGCCGAATGTCGGCGTGCAAGATAATCGGAGATCGACGACTTCCCTCTCGACAGCATGTGAATTGCGTGAGATGGCTCATGCTATGAAGCAACATGGAGTTTGTAATATTGTAGCTGATTGAGGATAAATAGTAAGTACTACTGGAATATAACAAATTCGCTCATGAGGATAGCAAACCCGGCCGATTTCTCAATGAGATCATTTTAAGAAGTTGAATCGGAAGAAGCTGGTTCGCAACGCGAGTCAGCACAGTTGGAGCGGTTCGGGATTTTTTCGTTCGCTGCCGCGCATGAAAGTGCGTCAGTCTCCCCGTTGATCCGTTAGAGAGATTCGATCATGTCGACCACCTCCGTCACGCTATCCGGTAAAGTTATCAATCTTTCCAAGTCCGACGCCGAACGCTTGTCTGCCTTCGTTGTTCGCTGCGGAATCCTTGTTGCGAACGCCCCGCTTCGGGCGGACGGTACGTTTCGTCTAGACGTTTCCCGCAAAGAAATCGAGTCCGACAGCGCCTACGGTCTCACCGCGATCATCGCGCCAACCGCTGCGGCCGCGCATCTCGATCACTTGTCAAACATTCCCACGCACGCGTTGAAGCGTGAGGAACTGAAGTCGAGCCAGGGCGAAATGCGCCTGCCTGAGTTCAGGATTGCCGACGAGACCCTTAAAATTTGGTGGCTCTGGTGCCGCTGGTATTGTGTCAGCGGCACCGTGGTTGGGCCGGACGGCTGTGCGGTGCCAGGTACCGATGTCACTGTCTATACCGTCAGTTACGGCCCGTCAGGCTATGTCAAAACACCGAGAGCCACCGTGGCGACGGCAGCCAACGGCAGCTTCACCGCATGCTTCGAGTGGTGTTCGTGCAGCTTCTGCTTTCCTTGTTGGGCCTGTTGGCCAACCTGGTGGCACTGCTGGCCCTGGTGGTGGGAGCGCGACATCTTGCACGTCATCGCCGCGCTGGAAAAGATCCCGGTACCCGGGCTGCCGTCGGCCGCGACGGCAGCGAGTCAGCCCATGCTAATCCGCCCGGACGCGAAGAACTTGGTCAGAGGTCAGGGCTTCCTGACGAACAGTGCCGATGCCATCGGACCCGACCCGGCGCGTACCGCATTGATCGCTCGCAAACTGCAGGATTCGCGGCTGCGGGCGATTTTCCCGTGGTGGTGGTGGTGCTGCGACGATCCCAATCTGCTGTTCAGCGCGTCGCAAGGTGGCACGGTCATCGTCAACGAAAATCCCGCGCTCGATACGCGTTGGTGTTTCGAGGACGGCGGCGTCGTCACCTTGGTTGGGAACTCACAGAGCGCGACCCTTTGCAATCAAAAGTGCCCGCCCGAGTCGGGCTTCGTCTGGACCTCGGTGGGAACGATCGAGGTGGGCCTCATCGAAGACGGATACGCTATCAGCGCGACGTCCGGCACTGACGCCACCGACATGGCTTTCTTCAGCGGACTCGACTTGTTCGGCGCATTTGCCCCGAGTTCCGACGTCGCCTACTATCAGGTGCTGGCGGGACAATGGACGGGCGACCCCGCGCGTGGGGGCACGGCCCCGGCCGGTAGCGGTAGCCTCGTCACACTCGACCTGTATCGAACGGCTTTCATCGAAGATGCTTCTCACGTGCTACTGCCGCCGGTCAGCGTGAAGATGGGACCGTTCAGTCAAAACGGCCAGAGTGGGCTCTATGCGACGGAATCCGAGCGCGCGACAGGCCCGACGCCTCCGGGCCTGAATCCCGTTCCAATTCCGGCCGGTGGCCAGGTCATTGGTTGGGCGGATCAGGGCATGATGGTCTCGACCAACGATTCGTCGACGCTCATCGGTGGCGCATTGACCGGCGCGGTGAGTCTTACCGTCGTCGGTTACGATGCCACCGTCACTCCGGTTGTGCTGACGCCGGACAATCCGCTGACGCTCACGATCGACAACACGCCGCTGACCACCGATACGATCTCGCTTACGGCTTACCGTGCGGACGGCACGCCAGCTCTGTTGGTCGGGACGGGGGAATGCCCAGCCTACGATGTCGGACCGGGCGGATACGTCCAGATCAACGTCACCGTGACCGACGCGATGGGGCACCTGTACGAATACTACGTGGACGCCGAGTACGGCTCCGGAAGCACGTCGATCGTCAGCCCCGGTACACGCGGTTATATCAACGATCCGTTGTCGCGACCCGCGCCGGCTGGCATCCGCGGTATGGGAGATCCGGATTACGGCTACAAGGCTTGGATTGGCGGGACCGACACGCTGTATTTCCCGTGCGGGCCGGGTGGCACGAGTTGCGCCACCTCTCCGGCAAATGGCCTGCCATTCGGGCTCGCCAATGAGCCGCCCGATTGCTGTTACGAGTTCCGTATCTGGCTCGGTAAGCGGGTCACCAACGGTTACGATGGCCCTACGATAGGTGCGGGAGAGTTCCAGACCGTCAGTTTGAAGTTCTCGAGCTAGCCAGTCGCATGATGTGCCGACGAACCCGGTGTAACAAGCCGGGTTCGCCTCTCTCATTGCTAATGAGGTATCACGACTCGGCGATTCATCAACGATGCAATGGTGCCTATCCCACGGGAGTCAGTACAGTGATGCGCTTCTATTGGTTCGTTCTGGGAAGCCTGACGGTCTGGCGAATCAGCCACCTGTTGACATCGGAAGACGGGCCACGAAATATCTTCGCTGCCGTTAGAACTGGTTTGGCGAATCGCTTCCATACCAATGTGATGGACTGCCTATATTGCACAAGCATGTGGGTTGCGGTGCCGCTGGCATGGTTGATAGGCGTATCGGCGACGGAACATCTTCTTCTGTGGCCTGCGTTGTCCGCCGCGGCGATCGTCATTGAGCATGTCGTGCATCGGGACATACGATCGCCGGCTGCGTACTTCCATGAGGATGAGGAGGAGCACGATGTGTTGCGGCAGAAGTAGGATCGCCACTCAGTTGGGCCTCGCGAATCGCGCTTCATCGGCCGGTATGCCGACGGCAAACGGCGAATTGCAGCATCCAACCTTCGAGTATGTCGGCAAGACGGCTTTGACCGTTATCGGCGCCATCTCCGGTATACGCTACCGGTTCGATCGGCCAGGTGCGCGCGTTCGAATTGATTGCCGAGATCAGCTCTCGCTTGAACGGGTACCCGTATTGAGGCGAGTGGGTTGATTGAACGGAGAATTTTTAGGCTCTGTTCACATTCTCATCAGCGGCCCAAAGGCATAGGCAAGCGTAGCGAAGCCGAGATAGTTGGCCGCTATGGAAGCTGGCTTGCAGGCGCCACGCGAACGTCCACGTCGGCGCGTATCCGTGCATCGGCCCCGCCCCCAGCCAGCGACATCTGCTCGGCATGTCTGGGCGTATGACTTCGTGTTCGACGCGTGCGCCAACGGGCAACAGTTGAAGTGTTTGACGGTGATCGACGAATACACGCGCGAATGCCTAGCGATTGACGTGGCAGGTTCGATTCGATCAGGGCGGGTGCACACAACATCGTACAGGTGCGTGTGGCCCTCCTGAATCAGGAACTCCTCGATCTCTCCAAGCACTAGTTGTAGCGTCGCGAGCGTTTTGGCACTGTTTCGCGCCGCGTTTGTCACACGGCGCGATGCCGGATTCGCGTGGTTTTTGGCACGACCGCGCGTTAATAGCCCGTATAGGAATTAACGAAGCCGGACGAGCGGTGCGGGAAGATCAGGACCGTTCGCCAGCATGCGGAATGCCGCCCCCGACACGCAATCTTCAACAAAGCTGTCTCGCGCAACCGGTCCAACCACGCCCGCCTTCTCTTTTGGGTCGAAGCTGATCAGCCGCCAGATCACGTCTTCGCCGAAGTCCAAATAAACGTTCGCCTTGGCCTCGCCCCAGTTCCTCAGAAGCTGCCCGCGTCCCCACCAGCGGACGGCGTACGCCGCTGGATCGGCCTGAATAGGGCCGCTCAGACCCATCCGGAAATAGCTGAGGTCTAGTTCCCCGCGCAGACCGTCGACGATCCATACCATTTCCGCATAGAAGTCCTCTCGGGACTTCATTTCGGCGGGCGGCATCGGGGAGTGCTGGAACTCCAGCACTAAGCCGTGAGGGGTCTTCACATCCGCTATGTGAATTTCCCCCGACTGAGCGTTGTGATCGACCACTTCCTGCCACTCTCGCGGAAACTTGTCTTTCCAGTCGCGATGCCATTGTGTTTCGGACTCGTACCATGGGTCACATGGCTTCTTTCCCTTATGAGCCCAGTGCCAAACTTTGACCCGTCCGCACTTGGCCACCATCGGACTGGAACAAAGCGGGTTAACGCAAGTTCCTTTCAAGCCGGGAGCCGCTTCCTTCTTCTCGCCTGAGACGAATGCGAACCGCATGCTGGTTCTCCTGTGTTGTACCAGCGAAAGTGTATCCGCCATAAGGATCAGAACAGTTGACCTAGGGGTGCCGGCTCCCAATTCGTGATCACCAGCTCGCGACTCGTCGACGGGCCGCCGTTCGCGTTGCCCACGCTGTACTTAATCGACAGATCGAGCATCGGAAACCCATCGAACGCGTGCCGGATGTCCTCATGGTCGTTGATGCTCACCATCACCTTTCCCTTGGCTGACCGCATAAATGCTGCCATGCGCTCGCATTCCTCGAACGGAAACGGCACGCCGTAGCCTTCGGTCTTCCAGTACGGCGGATCGCAGTAGAAAGACGTGTGCGGCCGATCGTACCGGGACATGCACTCGTGCCACGGCAGGTTGTCGACGTGTGCACCGGCCAGGCGCAGGTGCGCGGCAGACAGGCTTTCCTCGATCCGCAGCAGGTTGACCGAAGGCGCAGTGGTTGGGCGCGCCGCATTTCCGGCATCCTCGCCGCAGACGACTTCCATGCACAGGGCATCGTTCGATGAATCGCCATTGAAACCACGCCGCGCGGAAACCCAGCTCGAGACACGCGGGGCAATAACGCAATTCGGTCGCCGCCCATACCAGTGTCGGGTCGCCGTTGAAAAGACAGAATCCGTCACGTGTGGACGTTTCAGGAATCTCAAGAATGCGGGCGAGCCTGGCGGGCTCAAACCGGTCGGCCCGTCGAACGTCTACGCCTGTAGAAAATGCTTCGCCAGCCCGGACCGCAACGAGGCCTGCCAGGGCGTGTAGCGACAGCCTGCGGATTTCGGTGATGGTGATCAGCCGTTCCGGCGAACGTGATCAGTCTGGAAGGTGGTGTTGCGCGGTCAACGGATTATAGCGAAGGTGATCACGATCAGGATGCGGAGGACTACTTGGCGTTGGTCTTTCGCATCGATTCGCCCTTCAACGGTAGCTTGTGGGCCTGATGGACGAGCCGATCGAGAATCGCGTCGGCGAGCGTCGGGTCCTGCAGCCACGCATGCCAGTGTTCGAGCGGTAGCTGGCTGGTAATGATCGTGGATCGCGTGCCGACGCGATCGTCGAGCACTTCGAGCAGGTCGTTTCGGGCACTCTGATCGAGGTCCTGCAGGCCCCAGTCGTCGAGCAGGAGGACGTCCATCTTGGCGAGCTGCGCGAGCCGCCGCGTGAAGCTGCCGTCGCCGTGGACGATCTTCAATTCCTCGAACAGCCGCGCGACGCGGACGTACATCACGGAGAAGCCCTGTCGGCAGGCCTGCTGACCAAACGCGCAGGCGATCCATGTCTTACCCGCGCCGGTCGGCCCCGTCAGGATGAGGTTTTGTGCATTGCGGATCCAGTCGCAACCAGCGAGTGCGGCAACGACGCTTTTGTCGATACCGCGGCTCTGCCGGTACCGATCAGCAGCATCGCGGAGTCAGCGGTGAATCAGACCGTCAGCCATCACATGGCGAAAACGATGCACCCGAACTCTATAAGGAAGCCTGATTAGATCGACCTCCCCAAGTTTTGCACGCCCTCGTCTATGGGAGGCAGCATCCCAATGTGTTTCCGGTTCATTTGGTCGAGCTCACTGCAGCGGCCGCGTCAAGGATCCCGGCCCCGGCCGGCAACGCAGAACACGATGTGGTCGCTGCTACCGGTGACTGGCGTGCAGTCGCCGTGAGCGTCTGCGCGATCTGGACGGGAGTCAAGTTCGGGTTTATCGACAGCATAAGCGAGATCACGCCCGCCACCTGCGGCGCGGCGAGGCTCGTGCCGCTGTCGGTCGCATAGGTGTCCGCCACCGGTGTGGTGGTGCCCGTGTTCGAGGTCGACAGGATGACCGAGCCCGGCGCGCTCAGGGCGATATCCGAACCGAAGTTGCTGTACCACGCCCGACGGCCGGTGTTGTCGGTCGCGGCGACCGCGACGACGCCGTTGCAATTTGCGGGGCTATCTTGCGAGGTAGACAGTTGGTTGTTGCCGGCCGCGACCACGACGCTCACGCCGACCGCATTGACGTCGTTGATCGCCTGCTGGAAGGTGGCGCTGCACGGCCCGGTGCCGCCGAGGCTCAGGTTGATGACCTTGGCCGGATGCGTGTTGTTCGGCACGCCGGCGACCGGGATTCCGGCCGCCCAGCGCATGGCGTCTACGATGTCGCTGGTGGTGCCGCCGCACTTGCCGAGCACGCGCACCGGCAGGATCTGGCTATTCCAGTTCACGCCCGCGATGCCGATGCCGTTGTTGGCCGACGCGCCGATGATGCCGGCCACCTTGGTGCCGTGCCAGCTGCTGTTGTTCGGCGCCGATTCGCAGTTGTAGAACGGGCCGGTCGAATCGTTGATTTCGGCCTGCGTGACCCAGTCGCCCGGATCGGTGGCGTCCGGGCCGCGGCTCTGGCCGTTGTTGCTGGTTGCGACGCTCGTGATGAAACTGTAGCCGGGCAGCAGGTTCGGCGTGATGTCCGGATGCGGGCGGTAGCCGGTGTCGAGCACGGCCGTCACGAGGCCGGGCGCGCCCGTGGTCAGGCTCCAGGCATTTGGCATGTCGATGCCGACGGATGGATCGGTCAGATTCCATTGTTGCGAGAACAACGGATCGGTCGGCACGGTTCGCGCGAACATGTGGCGATCCGGTTCCGCGTAGGCGACGTCGGGGTCGGCCGCGAAGGCTTGCGCCAGCGAGGCGGCATCGGTCACGACCGTATTCCGGCCGAGCGATAACAGCACTGCGCCTCCCGACAGCGTACGTTCGATTTGCACGACGGGCTGCGCGGTGTTTATGGCACCGGTGGCCGCCTGGCTGCCTTGAGCGCCTGCGGTATTCCACAGTGTCGTCACGCGCTGGATCACCGCGTCGACGTGGTTCGAATCGTTGGTCTCGGCCATGATGCTTGCGCCAGACGGGGGGGGGAGCCTCGCTTGCCTTCATCATGACGATCAGGTGATCGACTGGCGCGTCCTGCATCGCACTGCCGGATGCCGACGAGCTTGACGCGGACGATGGAGCCTGGCTCACCGCGCAGGATGCGTTCGAACTCGACGAGCCGTTCGGCGCGGGCGTGGGCGTGGGCCCGGAGGCCGGAGTTGGACTACCGCCACCATCGCCGCCGCCGCAGCCCACGAGCGCAATGAGTAGGGACGCGGAAAGGATTCCAGTGAGAATGCGTGCCCGATCAATTCGAGCATCTACGCCCACGTGCAACGGCTGTCGCTTGCTTATACAACTCCACCGTTTCGAGGAATTCGTGAGCAATCTTGTCCAGAATCCTGAATTGTATACTTCAATCGCGGCCACAATCTTATGCGATGGCACCTCGCGCTGCCCCAGTGCGGCATTAAATTCATAATCACGAAGCATCGCGCATAACTCGCCGACGCGTTGGGCGAGCAACGTGGGGTAACCCAATGTATACATTATTATCTCCGCTATTTCCGCTTAGCCGGCGTCGTCGAACGTTTGCTCTTAATGCCAGTGCAGCATTGCGAGACTTCCGACGCATCGACGGATGCGCCGACCGCGCTGTGAACCAGTCCTGAATCGGCGTCAACGCCGATGTGTGCTTTCATGTAACGAGTTACTTGCTATTTTTCGTCGGTTGACACATTTCCCGGTCGATGAATATATATGGACTGCTTAACAATTTTGAAAATTCCATGGTCGTAGCATCTAGAAAAATATCTTCCTTCATCATCAACTTTCGTCCGCACAGCAAAATGCCGATTTCGTCGGACAGTTTGCGGATCAAGTAGCGGGCGCCGGAACTTCAGCAGCGTGGGCGCATCCGGCACATCCTCAATGGCAAGATCGATTCCCATGAAGATCCGCTTGCGATGCTGTCAAACAGTGTCTTGTCAGTTCTGCATTGGGCGGGATGTGCGGCTCTCGAAGCATCCGTTTCGGGCCGACCGGAGGCCGGCTACGCTGCTCCTTCGAGAAGTGTGGCTCGACAGCACTCAGCAACCTCGATCACAGCCTCAGCTTCTTCAGTTCGTCGAGGATGCTCTGGCACCTAGTCGCTTGCTTCTCGTCCACGCTTCCGGCTTCTGCAAAGCCGATCGCTGTCTCATCCCTATGGGTTCGGTCCATGGACATCCTGTGGCAACGCTGTCCACTTAGTCTGCTATGACCGATGAGCCTAGTAAATCAGCGCGTCCATAGGAGGTATCTCACCACGACGGGCACATAGTCAGACTTATTCCATTGACCGATGATCAGACAAGTGAAAAAAATGTCAGATACATAATCTTAATGCTAAAAATTTTAAATCGGACATTAGTATGATTGATGACGTTGGTTTGTTTTAAAGTATAGATTGAAAATGAATAATATTCACAATTTTTCAATGTGAAAATTTTCTTTCTTATTAAATTATTGATTTAAATAACAAAGGTGATGATCAAGCCTTCCGCGGACATGAACAAGGGAAGCATGATTCTCTATCATATTCCTTTGAGTTATGTAAATATCCATGTTTATTCTGGAATTGCGATAAAGCAGTTACTTGCAATCCCTTGCGCCAAACGCCTGATCAAATTGCCGGGCTCGCCGCACCTCGTCGCTGTGCAGGTAGGTCGACGTCGTCGAGATCGGTGAATGCAGCAGGTTGTCGCGCACCATGATCAGCTCGGCGCTGAGCGCGTGCGATGCGTGCGTGTGCCGCATCCAGTCTGGGCTCGCGCGCCGCAGCTTCTCGGCGGCCGCTGGCCGTTCGTCCTGGATTGTGTCGGCTTCCAGTTCGAAGAACCCTCGCAGCACGTGTTGAGGGAAACCGGTAAAAAGCCTGGGATGTTATTTGCCATGGCCACGAAGCGCGCCAGTCGCCAAAGGGCGCGCGCCGGTGTGGATTGCAGCAGTGAAGAACCGGACGCGTTTCTTGCTCCCGGAGTGAGTGCTGCTAGACACCGGAGAAATGAGATGAAGAGCATCACGCAGCGCAACCCGAACGATCAGCGCCTGGTCCTCCACGCCAGCGCGGTGCGGATGGGCGAGAGCTTGCTGCCGCCGCCCGTCAGCTGCGCGTTGAGCCCCCCGCTTGGCCTCGGCGGTCCGACGCGTGTGAGGGCCTACAGCGTTGCGGGCCCCCTCTGGCTCATGCGGCGCGGACACTCCGCAACCGCGACTCTGGATGGCGTAAAGACTCCCCCGATAAAAATCCGAATTCGACTGTAAAGCTATTCTTCGGAAGACACCGGTGTCGGCGACGTCGGTGACGAACACGACCGGTACTGCCTCGGCGAGCGCGTCCAATTCCAGCGCGCCAACGTGCTTCACCTTCAGCAGCGCGCGCAGCGGGACCGAACCCGTTCGCCAGGAGCATGACGATGCACGCGACCACCGAACCGCAGTTCCCCGCCAACCCGTACCTGCTGCCGCCCACGTTCCCGCTCGCTTGGATCGGGGGTGCCGAGGCTGCGCGCGGCGTCGACGTCACGATCATGCCGTGGGTCGACATGGCAGCTGGCAATCTGGTCACCCTGGCGTGGGGCGAGCATGCCCTACAGCAGGTCGTCGCGGCGGACCAGGTCGGTCTGCTCACGATCCACGTAGACGTGTCCATCATCCAGGCTGCCGGAAATGCGGACGCGCTGATGATTCGCTACGAACTGCACGATGGGCCAGGCAACCGATCTGGTTGGTCCCCGGTCGCAGCGGTGACCGTGGCGTTGAGCGCGTGACCGTCGTGTGCGCTCGGGTGCGTTACCGCGTACCGCGGCGCGCCCGCGCCGGCCGGCTGCACGACGGGCGGTCGCCGCGCAGGCGGGGCCGGTGTGCGAAGGTCGGCACGCTGAGCGTCGCGACCGTTGACGCTCGCCGCGCGGCCCTGGAGGCGACCGGCAACGTAAGCAAGATTGGTCTTCTAAATATTAATTCTTCATCGTTGACAAAGATGAATCTAAAAGTAGATCCTATTTCAAAGAGCAATCCAAATTGTTCAGAGGAGAGGGGTAGAGATGATCGATGAGCTTGTGCTTGGCTACCACCGGTTACGCCGGAGGTTGGCGCTTGAACTCGGTCCCGATGACGCGGCGGACATTGCGCAGGAGGCATTCGAACGAACCCTTCGATATATGCGCGAGCATGGCGACAGGGTTCTCTCGCCCGTAGGACTGCTGGTTCGGATCGCGCTCAATCTCCAGATTGATCGCGGGCGTCGGCGCAAGCATTTGCCCGTAGCCTTGGACGAATCATATGAGGACCCTAGCTGGAATGTGACTCCGGAAGACGAGGCGGCGGGGAAGCAAGCGCTCATGCAATTGTTTGCGGATTTGGATCGGTTGCCGCCGCGTTGCCGGGAGGCCTTTATCCTCTGTAGACTGTATGGTCTGACTTATCAAGAAGCAGCCGAACAGATGGGCATTCAGCCTTCGGTGGTCCGCGAGTATCTGGTTGATGCGATGCGCGCATGTCGAGACGGGCAGGATTGAAGCACGCTTGCTGTCGAAATCATAGGAACAATTGCTGTTATGCCGTTAAATCAAGCGGACAAAGACGAGATCGAATCTTTGTTCGTTTCATTGTGGTATGGCGAGAAGCAGGAGCAGTCGGACGCTCGCGGCAAGCTTGATGCGTTGAAGCAGCATAGCCCAACGCATCGTGACTACATCCTGAGCCACGAGCGGCTGAACGACCAAATCAGCCTGAACACAGCTGCGCTGCGCCAACGTTACATTCGCGTGCTCGACCCGGCTCCGGTTGCTGCTCCTGCCCGTCGTGGGGCGCTGCCGGTTCGAGTCCCGATAGCATGGCTGTCGGGAGTGTTTCTGCTGATTGGCGCCATATTCGTCTGGAACACAAACCCGGTCCTGTCCGCGCGCGCCGGTGCCGCATCAATCGGACAGCAAACGACCTTGCAGCTCGACGATGGAAGCGAGGTGCTGCTCAACACCGATACGTCCATCCGTTATCTGAATCGCTTGCGCTCACGTGAGCTCGTGCTGGAGCGCGGCGAGGCGCTATTCTCGGTTTCACACAATGTATGGCGACCGTTTTCCGTGCGCGTCGGGAATATAGAAATCAAGGATATCGGCACGAAGTTCAGCGTTCGTCGTCAGCAGAGCGGCGTCGATGTCGCTGTACTCGAGGGAGAGGTGGCGGTCCATTTGTCCACTACGTCGCAACCTGTCCAACTCACGGCAAATCAAGCCATTCGCACAACCGGAACGAACGTCGCGGCAGTGGATCCCGACATGCTCGTGGCGTGGAAGGACCGACGCGTGGATTTCGACGGCGCGTCGTTGAGGAGTGTCGTGTCCGAGCTCGAACGCTATCGAACTGCCCCGATCATTCTTGCCGATGAGCGAGCCGGACGTACTAGGCTCAGCGGCGGATTTTCGACCGAAGACGTTGACCGGTTGCTACGAACGCTGCCTCAAGTCGCGGCGGTCAGCGTGACCTTTCGGCCAGACGGGACGGCGATCATCGCGTCGCGCTAACAAAGCATCGATATTTCATGTTTCGGGGTGGAGCGGAGGGGAATGTGCGTTCGGCTCCATAGATTTCTAACATGAAGTAACTTCGTCGATAGAAAAATTTCCACTTTGTATACCCACTGTTCGGGTTCGCCGTACGCCTTTAACTCTCAGACATCGAGTGACGCAACCAGGTGTTGCGTACGTGGTCATTCGGGACTGCGGGATAAAGGAACCGGGTATGAAGAAAACGAGAATGGTGCTTGCGACCTGGGCGGCAGTCTGGAGCGTCGCGGTGATGGCACAGACGAAGATCTCGGTCGAATTGCCGTCACAGGCTTTAAGCAAAGCACTCTCGACTTTGGCGAGACAAAGCGGCGTGGACCTCATCGCGCCAGCCGGATTGGTGGCTAATCGAACTGCGCCAACCGTGAAAGGTCGTATGACGGTTCGCGAAGCGTTCGATCGTTTGCTGCAGGGAACAGCGCTTGCGGTTGAGCAGCGAGACGACAAGACATACGTGATCGTTTCGTCGAAGCCATCAGTACCAGAGTCCCGTGCGTTGTCCGATGCCACGGTGGTGTTGCCCATGATGGTTGTAACGAGCCAGAGTGATCCTGATATCCGGGGGTTCGTTGCTGAATCGACATCGTCGGCCACACGGACTAATACGCCTCTGATTGAAATTCCCCAATCGATTCAGGTCGTCACGCAAGAAGTACTCAAGAGTCAGCAAGCCCAGTCTGTCGCCGATGCGCTGCGCAATGTCAGCGGCGTGGAAATTCAAGGTAACTCAGGTAGCGTGGCTTCCAGCGGTTCGCCGGTGATCAACGGGTTTCCTGCGAATGTGACACTCAACGGGATAACGAATAGCGACGCACTGAAGCTCCCGATGGCGGCTATTGCCCGTGTCGAGGTGCTCAAGGGGGCGGATATGATGGTCTCCGGCGAAGGCGCTCCCGGCGGAACCGTCAACGTCGTGACCAAAATTCCCCAATTCGCCCCTTTTAACGAATTTTCCTTTCAGACTGGTTCCTATGGAGATTTGCTCGGTTCTGTGGATCTGACAGGGCCGATCACATCCGATAAGCAGCTTTCATATCGATTCATCGTGTCGGGAGAGCGTGCTGCCGGATCGTATGGCGGGTTTCAGGGGAAGCGCGACTTCTACATCGCCCCATCCCTGCGATGGAAAGATAGTAGTACAGATCTCGTGGTCGGACTTGAACAGCAACATACACAATTTCCATCCAATCTATATGGCATGATTATGCCGGATGGTAGAGTTTCCGCAATATCATTAAATAGACGTGCCTATTCATCGAGCAGCAATACCAGTGTGTATTATAATTTGAGTCGTGAAATTAGGCGAAATTTAACTTTCCGCAGCACGGCCAAATATACCGCATCAACATATCGAGATACTCCAGATGTATATTTGGATCGAAGTGAGAATGAAGAATTTTATCATTCCCAGTATCGTAGCGGTGATCATAGTAATTCATATTATATAGATCTGGATAATAGCATCGACCTCCGGATTATGACCGGGGAGGTCACTCAGGAGATGCTTGCGGGATATGCATACTCTTTGTCTAGATCGCATGCGAGTTCATCATTTGAAGGGAGAATTGTTTCTCCATTTCCATCGGTCGACAATCCTATACTTGCGGATGTGGAGTCGCATAGTAGTGATTTTTACAATTCATGCTATGGTAATTTGTATCTTCAGGATCAAATTTCCTGGAGGCGACTGCATGTTCTGATGAGTTTGACGCGCGGACAGCCAGGAGGGCTCGGATGGAGTCCGAACGTGGGCGTTGCCTATCAAATATCGGATAACTGGGCGATATTTGCCAATGAGCAGCACTCTCTTATGCCAAATGAAGGAAGTTTTCTGGCCAATAGAGTGCCGGCGCCGCCAACGCGAAGCCAGTCGATCGAGGCTGGGGTGAAATTTGAACTGCTTCATGATCGTTTGAGTGGAGCGGTTGCTATTCATCGATCTCGTTATCAGAATATTTTAATTGGCATGCCAGGCCGCGACTATTCGATCCTTGTTCCGAATGGGCAAACCGCAAGAGGGATGACCATGGATGTCTCCGGTGAAGTAATTCGCGGGCTAAAAATAATATCAAGCTACTCATATAACGATTATTCGGTGAGTACGCAGGAGGCCGCGTTGGGTAATTATGTCGGGTCGGCAAAACACTCAGGAAGCTTGTGGGCGACATATGACTTTCAGAGTGCCGACTTACACGGATGGGGCATGGGCGCCGGTATCTACACGCGAGGAAGGTATTCCGCCCAGACGATCGCTGACAACACGGTGTCGATGCCGGGGCAGGCAAGAGTGGATGGGAGTGTTTATTACCATAGAAAGCGTTGGTCGAGTACGCTCGGCGTCAAGAATATATTTGGTCGACGTCTTTACGACGACGGTGCCGGCACGTTTGTCGGTATTCAGCCGGGCAGGACGTTCTATCTGACAAGCTCCGTCAATTTTTAGGCAAACGCGATGGACGTATCATTTTTCGCAGCGTGGCCTGGCAATGCGAACGGTGCGCAGCGGCAGCGGCGCGACGGGTTCGTGGCATTGATGGCGGCCATTGCGATGCACGTACTAGCGCTGATTTTCGCGCTGTTCCTGCATGCAAAACCGAACATTCTTCAACCCGCATGGGCCAATCGTGGCTTACCCGTGATGCTCACGACGGCGATGCACCCGGCGTCTGTGATGCCCGCGCGAGCGACGCCGCTGCCCCGGCCGCCGAAGCACGCGCCCCAAACCGCCGCTGTTCTGGCAAGCCACCATTCCAGCACACGCACCGTTTCTATTGCGCCAACACGTCCGGCCGATACGGCAGGTGCCGAATCGGCGGAAAATCCGCCCTCCGATTCGGTGACGTCGTCGCCGGCCCCTGTTGACGCCACGGAGAAATCGTCCGGTCGACTTGCCGAATCCACTTCGATTGTTCCGGCGCTGAATTTGCCAGGTTCGCAGACGGTAATGGATGTTGCGCACATCGAGTGCGATATTCCGCAACCGGTTTATCCGCCGCGCGCGACAAGATTACAGCATGCAGGCAGCGTGACGATCGACGTCACGATCGGGACGACGGGACAGATAACGCGGGCGGCGATCGCTCGTACCAGTGGCTTCGACGAGCTTGATGCGGCAGGGAAGGACGCCATTCTCGCCGCTCGTTGCAAGCCGTACATCGATCACGGGTCGGCGGTCACGGTCCATGCGTTGCAGTCAATCGATTTCACCTTGAGAAACTGAATCAGTTTTTTACTAGAGCTCGTCATGAACCTCGATATTTATCAGATGTGGGCGCGTATGGATGTGGTGACTCATACAATCGCGGCATTGCTGATTGTTATGTCTACTACGTCCTGGGCGGTGATTCTTTATAAAGGCATGCAACTGGTGAAAATCAAGCATTACGGTGGCGTTGCGGAGCAGCATTTCTGGAGTAAAGAGTCGCTCCAGAAAGAGACGGAATTGTTTGGTCCTTTGGTAGCGAACAATCCCTATGCGGGACTTGCCAATGCTGCTCGGGAAGCGCAGGACCGCCACAACGATGTGCGTCTGCGAGCAGCTCTGTCTTCGGACGAGTGGTTGTATCGCTGTCTGTCGGTTGCGTTCGACGAACAAGTAGGTCGGATGACGAGAGGCCTGGGCGTACTTGCGTCGGTGGGGAGCACCGCGCCATTTGTCGGCCTGTTCGGAACCGTCTGGGGAATTTTTCATGCGCTGGTCAGTATCAGCGTGGCCGGACAATCCAGCCTGGCTCAGGTGGCGGGGCCGGTCGGCGAATCGCTCGTCATGACTGCATTGGGGTTGTTTGTGGCGATCCCGGCGGTACTCGGCTACAACGCGTTATCGCGTATCAATCGCGGCACGGTGTCCCGGCTGCATCGCTTCCGGCACGAATTGCATGCGTACCTGATGAGCGGTGAGAGCCGCCCAGCTTGACCGTTGCTTGCAAATACAGTCTCTTATCCAGGTAAAAGTAAGGAGTGCAAAATTGGAATTTTCAGATCATCTGAATGACGATGTGATGAGTGAAATAAACATGACTCCGTTGATCGACGTGATGCTGGTGTTACTGATCGTGTTCATGATAACGCTGCCGGCGATCACCAATGCCGTCAAGATTGATCTTCCCAAGGAAATCAGCACACCGAATGAAACAAAATCCGCACATGTGGAGGTGTCAATCGATGCAGGGGGGGCGATTCATTGGGATGCGGCGATCGTGGATCAGGCGACATTGCAAACAAGACTCAAGGAAGCCGCGGAACGACAAACGCAACCCGAAATTCAGCTTTATGCCGATCGGATGGCCCGGTATGAGCGAGTGGCCGATTTGTTGTCAGCCATACAGCGTGCCGGCCTGAGCAAGATTGATTTTGTAACGCAACCACAACCATAACGGGAAAATGAAATGAGCGTATCTGAGACGACAATAGCCGGCCTCGACGAACATCTGCAGGGTTCTGTTCCGGTCCTGCTGGATCTGTGGGCGCCCTGGTGCGGCCCATGCCAGAGGCTGGCTCCACATCTGGACATCCTGGCCGACCAGTTCGCCGGGAAGATCAAAGTGCTGAAGTTGAACGTGGATGAATGCGAGGACGCCTTTGATCACTTTGCGGTGCGCAGCATCCCGTCGCTGATTTTCTATGTGAATGGCAAGGAGCATGACAGATTGACCGGAACTTCATCTTTGAGGTTGAAGGAAACGGTCAAGAAATGGCTTCGGGAATTGGGAGCATCGTTGCCCGAAGAAGTGGCGGTTCAGCCTGATACAGATGACAACGTTTCCGAACCGAGGAAGTGGTGCGCCTTTGGCGGCGACGCGGCACTCAAGACGGCGGCAGTGGCAAGGCTACTGAACGGGCTGGAACCGAATAGATGGAGGAGGCCGGCAGCCCTTCTTGCTGGCGATCAGACATTTGAGGCAGCCATGGGGATGCCCCAAGCATTGAGCGATCTTCTCGATTTCGCTGTCGTTTTTCGTGAACCAATTGGACTGGACAAACAGTCGGCAAGAAAAGTCGACGTGGCACGGGTATTGAGTATCGTCGGGGACCTTCCGGTCGGTGGCGATCTCGGTCCAGCCGTGATCGGCGCGGTGCATGACCTGATGTACGTTTCACCTTGGGCCGTCCCGCAGTATTTCGATCAAGGAGGGATTGCCGACTTGATGGCAAAGCTTGCGTGTCTTCATGATCGCGAATGTGCCGGGGAATACGTGTCGAGAAAGGAGCGGGCCGATCTGGTGCGTCAGTCGATCGAACGCATAGGCGTGGATACCAACGTAGACGACAGCAAGCGGCTTGAAATGCTTGCCGTGCCTTTGACCAACCAGGACCTTTTCCTGCTTACGTCCATGATGGTGAATGAGACGATGCACCGGCAGTTCGGGGGCTTGAGCGAAGCGGATAAGGCGCGGATGCATGAAATCGACACTGAAGACGACGAGCGTGTCATGGCACTGCTCGGCGAGCCGCCTAACGAGGCGGTCGAGCTTTGGCAAGAATGCTACGTCGAACACAGAGAGCGTCTCAATCAAGAGCGCCGCGAGGAAGAACCGGAGATGTGGGCGCGTCACGACGCATACGAGCGGAGGCTGTTGAAGATTCGGAGCGATATTGCGACCTACGTGCTGGACGGTCTGCGGTCGCGCTTGTGTTTTGTTACCCACTGACCATCCTATTGACACGCGCCCAAATGAACATCATCGAATCCGGCATCCGCAACCTCGCGCTCGCGAAAGACATCCTGCTCACGCCGTACGGCCTGGACGAAACCCTGCTGACGCGCACGCTCGCCGATATCTTCACGCACCGGGTCGACTACGCCGACCTGTACTTCCAGGCCACCCGCAGCGAAGCCTGGAGCCTCGAGGAAGGCATCGTCAAGTCGGGCAGCTTCAGCATCGACCAGGGCGTCGGCGTGCGCGCCGTGGCCGGCGAACGCACCGCGTTCGCGTACTCCGATGACCTGTCGCCGGAAGCGATCGCGCAGGCCGCGGCCGCGACCAAGGCGATCGCCCGCGCGGGCGGCGGCAAGCACAAGGTGCAGGTCGCCTCGACGCTGAAGGGCATCTCGGGCCGCGACCTGTACCTGCCCGCCGATCCGCTCGCGTCGCTCGACGCGACCGCCAAGGTCAAGCTGCTCGAACGCGTCGAGCAGATGGCGCGCGGCCGCGATCCGCGCATCACGCAGGTGATGGCGGGCCTCGCGGGCGAATACGACGTCGTGCTGGTCGCGCGCAGCGACGGCGCGCTCGCGGCCGACATCCGCCCGCTCGTGCGCGTGTCCGTCACGGTGATCGCCGAGCAGAACGGCCGCCGCGAGATCGGCTCGGGCGGCGGCGGCGGCCGCTTCGACTACGGCTACTTCACCGACGAGGTGCTCGCGCGCTATGTCGACGACGCGGTGCACGCGGCGCTCGTCAACCTCGACGCGCGCCCCGCGCCGGCGGGCGCGATGACCGTCGTGCTCGGCTCGGGCCTGCCGGGCATGCTGCTGCACGAGGCGATCGGCCACGGGCTCGAGGGCGACTCCAACCGCAAGGGTTCGTCGGCGTTCGCCGGCCGGATCGGCGAGCGGGTCGCGGCGAAGGGCGTCACGGTGGTCGACGACGGCACGCTGCCGAACCGCCGCGGCTCGCTCAACATCGACGACGAAGGCAACCCGACCCAGTGCACGACGCTGATCGAGGACGGCGTGCTCAAGGGCTACATCCAGGACACGCTGAACGCGCGCCTGATGAAGATGCCCGTGACCGGCAACGCGCGCCGCGAATCGTACGCGGCGCTGCCGATACCGCGCATGACCAATACCTACATGCTGAACGGCGACAAGGATCCGCGCGAGATCATCGAATCGGTCAAGCACGGGCTGTACGCGGTGAACTTCGGCGGCGGCCAGGTCGACATCACCAGCGGCAAGTTCGTGTTCTCGGCGTCCGAGGCCTACATGATCGAGGGCGGCAAGATCACCTACCCGGTCAAGGGCGCGACGCTGATCGGCAGCGGCCCGGAATCGCTCAAGTACGTGAGCATGATCGGCAACGACATGCGGCTAGACAGCGGCGTCGGGGTGTGCGGCAAGGAAGGCCAGAGCGTGCCGGTGGGCGTCGGCCAGCCCACCCTGCGGCTCGATAAGATGACCGTCGGCGGCATTGCAGTGTGACGAGGGTTATTCCCATGCTGCCTGCCGCAACGATTCAGGATCCGAAGGACTACAGCATCAACAGTCGGTTTTTCCGGCGTTTTTGGGGACTGGCAAGTCCATATTGGACGCGACCGCACGCGTGGCCTTCGTGGCTTGTACTGGGGGCGTGCATCGCGTTCTCCCTTGTCGAGACCGCTCTCAATGTCAAGCTGTCGTTTCTCACCGGACAGATGGCCGATGCGCTGGTGTCCCGCCATGAGCTGTCCTACTGGAACCTGTTCACGCTGATTACGTTGATTGGTCTTGTCGCCAATGGAGGCGTGGTCAGTTTATTTTTCGGATTCTTAAACAGCTGGTTGACGTTGCACTGGCGTACTTGGCTGACGCATGATCTGATGCGATGCTATCTGACCGGCCGCGCGTATTTCCAGATTGATCAGGATGGCGATGTCGACAATGTCGATCAGCGAATCCAACAGGAATCGCAGCCATTCTGCGAGATGGCCGCGACGCTACCGAGGACCTTGCTGCACGTGGCGACGGGTCTGAGCGTGCAGGGCTGGATTCTGAAATCGATTACGCCCGCATTGTTCTATGGCGTCCTGGTATACGGCATCGCGACTGCAGTGATTACATGGTGGATGTACCGACCGTTTATCCGCTTGAATTTTGACTCGACCGTGGCGGAAGCCGATCTGCGCTTCGGCATCCTGCATGTGCGGAATTACGCAGAAACAATCGCACTGTATCGAGGGGAGCAAGCGGAAAGCGTGAGCGTGGACAATCGTCTGAAACGCGTCGTCGGCATCGTGCTGGCGACTTTACGATACCAGCTTGCTATGGATGTTGCACAAACCGGTCTGGGTTTGGTCTGGACTCTACTACCGGTGCTGGTGCTGGTGCCGTTGTATTTCACCGGGAAGATTACGTTCGGGACGATTGCCCAAGGAACAGCATCGGCAGGTTTGCTGCTAGAAGCGATCCAGCAGCTGACAGAATTCGTACCGACATTTGCGACGGCGGCACCTCATGTGGTGCGACTGGCGCAGATCGTCGAGAAGGCGGAGGCAGTCAAGAAAGAGTGCGGCAGCCAGGGAGATACGATCACGTTCCGTCATGGCCCGACAATCCGGATTGAACATCTCATGCTCCAGACACCGGGACGGGAGCGTGTGTTGCTGCGGGACGTGAACCTGACGCTTTCTCCCGGCGAACACCTCCTGATCATGGGGCAAACAGGTGTCGGCAAGAGTTCGCTGCTGCGCGCGATGGCGGGACTGTGGCGAGTCGGTAGCGGCACGATCACGATGCCGGACGCCGACGAAGTCCTATTTCTGCCTCAGCGGCCGTACATGCTGCTCGGCAGTTTGCGCGAGCAGATTCTGTATCCGGCAACGGAGCGTGCGTTCACCGACAGTGAACTCCAGGCGTTCCTCGTGCAGGCATCGCTGCCTGACCTTGCTTCCCGGCATGGCGGTTTCGACAGCGTGATTGACTGGTCCCGCGTGCTGTCACTGGGCGAGCAGCAACGGATCGGCTTTGCGCGCGCACTGGCTGCCCGTGCGCGTTACGTTTGCCTGGATGAGGCGACGAGTGCGATGGACGTGGCGACCGAGGCGCGACTCTATCGGGCACTGGCGGCGAGTGGCTCGACCTGCGTGAGTGTTGGTCACCGCCCGTCGCTGTTCGCCTATCACACCCATGTTTTGGAACTACTAACGGATGGCATGGTGCGTCTGCTTGATGTCGAGCAGGTGCGCGAAGAGACCGGTCGCCTGAGCGGCGAGGATGTGCGTTGAGCGTTGTTATTGGCCGAAGCTTACTCTCCTGATCCAATCATCGATATGAAAATGACGAAATCCAAACAAACCGAACGACTTCTGAATACGCAAGCACAACTGCGAGCGATGGCAACCGATGCACTTCAGCATGCGAAGACATTAGGCGCGACCGACGCTATCGTCAGTGTAAGCGAGAACGACGGACTGTCGGTGTCGGTCCGTCGCGGCGAGATCGAGACGATCGAGAAGCATCGGAATAGAGGCGTCAGTGTCACCGTATTCATTGGTCATTGCAGCGGTGCGGCGAGCACATCGGATTTTTCGCGCGAAGCGGTGCAGGACGCGATTGCCGCGGCTTATCATATTGCGCGTTCTACGTTTCCCGACGATGCCGCGGGTCCCGCCGAAGCGGAGCTGCTCGAAACGGCACCGCCCGAACTGGATCTTTATCATCCGTGGGGTGTGTCGGTGGACGACGCAGTCGAGATCGCCCGCCGTGCGGAAGATGCTGCATTTGCCGTTAGCCCGAAAATCGGCAACTCGGGCGGTGCGAGCGTATCGGCCATGCATGCGCAGTTCGTGCTCGCGACGTCACGCGGCTTCCTTGCGGGCTACCCATCTTCGAGCCATGGCATCGCGTGCATGTCGATCGTGGGCGGTGGCGGCGACATGCAGAGCGGTCACTGGCATTCGGCGAAACGCAACGCAGCCGATCTCACTGCACCCGAGTCGATCGGACGTTATGCAGCAGAACGGGCGCTTGCGCGGATGGGCGCCCGTCGCCTCGACACCCGCAAGGTACCGGTACTGTTCGAGGCACCGCTCGCGACGGGGCTGCTCGGTGTGTTCGCACGGGCGGTAAGCGGTGGCGCGCTATATCACAAGACGTCGTTCCTAGTTGACAGCCTTGGCAAGCCGGTATTCGCATCAGACATCCAGATCGCCGATAGACCGCACGTGCCGCGTGCGATGGGCAGCGCGCCGTTCGACATGGAAGGCGTGCGCACGCGTGCGCGCAGCGTCGTCGCGGACGGCGTCATCGAAGGCTATTTCCTGTCGACCTATTCGGCGCGCAAGCTAGGCATGCAGACGACCGGCAATGCCGGCGGCTGGCACAACCTCGTGCTGAGCAGCACGAACACGCGGCCGCACGACCATTTCGATGCAATGCTAAAGAAGCTCGGCACGGGCTTGCTGTTGACCGACTTGATGGGGGATGGGGTGAACTACGTGACAGGCGACTACTCGCTCGGCGCGGCCGGCTTCTGGGTTGAGAACGGCGTGATCCAGTATCCGGTCGAGGAGATTACGGTGGCGAGCACGTTGCCGGAGATGTTCCGGCGTATCGCGGCAATCGGGGCGGATGTCAGCGTGCGCGGATCCACGGAATGCGGCTCCGTACTGATCGAGGAAATGACCGTAGCTGGCCGATAGTACTCTCCCTTCGTGGAAGGTTGTGTAAAGGCTGACATGATGACATCCGAAGGTGCTGATTCGGCGGTCGGAGAGATTCGCACCTTACCAATTCGGATCATGTGTGACTGGGGCGGGAATCACACCGGGCGTGATTAGCCAAAAATCCGATTGTCGAGGCGTGAAGATAGTAACGAGAGTGCCCGTCTTCCCACATGTCGGAGCCGGAAAGGGCTTCACGCACGGCCGATAGATTTTGAAGATTGAATATAAAAATCAATAGATAAATAGTTTTACTCATGTACCCACTGTTCGGGCTCGTTATACGCCTTTAACTATCAGACCGAGAACGACGCGCGATAACGCGGCAGAACGACGTGCCGTTCGCCCGGGTTTGCTACACCTCGCGCCGGCTCGATCGCTGGATATCGCCCCATCCAGAAGTCGTGTCACACATATAGAAACGAAGTGAAAATCGGAAAAGCGAAACGGTTTTTCCGTCGTGCGGACACGGTCAATAGATTTCTTATCCAAAACAATTGCGGAGAATCGCATGAATACTGTTCTATCTACACAAAAAGAGCGTGCGGCACTGACGCCGAGCCAGGAAAAGACGCTCAACACGCTGCTGCGCATCACTCCGTTGTTGCCGGCGATCGTGCTCCAGGGTGCAGCCGGCAGCGGTAAGACACGGGTGCTCAAACAGCTTGCAGCCGATCTCGACGCTCGTTTCCTGCCCCTCGGCGAAGTACTGAACCGGTTCAATCGCCAGGATCATCCTTTGCGCGGGGAGGAAACGCTGCGTGAAGTCTTGGGCGTGGCTTTGCTTGACGCTGATGTCCTAGTGGTGGACGATATCGAAGTCATGACGGCTTTTTCCCGTAACGCTTACGCGTCTCCTCGCGTTGGCTATATCGCGGCCATGCTTACGGAGCTTGTCGACGAAGCGGTCGCACGCGGCAAGCACGTCATACTGAGCCTGACCAGCGAAATGGGCGAAAGCACCTGGTTCGACGAGGTCGGCCTGCTCGGTCAGCTTAAGCTGGGCAACGGGCGTGCCGTTCTCGTATCGCTTCCGAACCATACCGATGACGATTACGGTGCGATACTCGCCAACACGTTAGGGCACGCGCTCGCATCGCGTATCGACGTGGTCGCCTTGCATGCGTTTGCCTCGAGGCTCTCGGGCAACCAGTTGGTCGCCGCGGCACGGTTAGCCTTGGCGGCCCATCCGGAAAGTCTTACGACAGATGATGTCGTCGCGCAACTGCAGGAATATCTGGAAAGCAATCTGGACGACGGCCAGGTGGAAGCCGTCATGCCGGCTGACCTGAGTGGAACCGAAGCGCTGTGGCAGGTACTGGATACGCATGTCCTGCTGCCGATGCGCGGCGGGGAACTGGTCCAGTCCTTGGGACTTAAGCCTACACGGGGTGTACTCCTTTACGGGAAACCGGGTACCGGCAAGACATCGATCGGCCGCGCACTGGCGCACCGAATGAAGGGCAAGTTCTTCATGATCGATGGCTCGATCATCACCGAGCCGCCGAACGCGTTCTTCTCGAAGGTCACCAGAATCTTCGAGGCGGCGGAAATCAGCAATCCGTCGATCATCTTCATCGACGATGCCGATGTGCTCTTCGGCACGTCACACGTCTACGGGCTGAACCGCTATCTGCTGAGCAAGCTCGATGGACTGGTGAGCGGTGCGGTCGGTAACGTCTGCCTCATGATGACGGCGATGAACGTAAACGATCTCCCTCCCGCGCTGGTGCGCTCCGGGCGCATCGAGCTGTGGCTCGAAACGAAGCTGCCGGACCGCGAGGTTCGGGCCGAAATTCTCGCGCGCTATTCCGCCGTATTTCCGGAGCCGCCCACAGAGGCCGAATTGGTCGGTCTGGCCGGCCAGAGTAAAGGTTTCACGCCTGCTGATTTGCGACGGATCGTGGGCGATGCGAAGGCGCTGCTGGTGCAAGATGCTCATGTCGGCAACGCGCGACTGCCCTCCATTGCGTATCTGTCGCGCGCACTCGACCTGTTTCGGACAATGCGAGGAAAAGCGAACGCGGCGCTTGGCTCGCCCGCCGATACGGTCGACGAGGAGGAAGACGACTCGGCCGTGAACAGCTGCTGCGGTTGATACAGTAGGGCGGATGCATCACTGAGTGATGCATCCGCGCCTTCTCACGTTTCGTCTACTCCGGGGTTGCAGGGGCGTTCCGTAGTGTCGAAGAACGAAATAACTGCGAATATGAACGAATAAGTTGCGAGCCCGATACCGTCCGGCGCAGGGGAGCTTGTTCGGGATGAGCTTGGAAGCCACTGAAGCGCTTCTCGGGCAGGGTGAGACATTCGCAGTTTATGCAATCACTCTGCAACATATTCGCGGAATTTGCGTTCAAACTTGAGAGCTTGTTGTCGCGACGCAACGCGTGGTCGAGCTGAATGAAAGTGCAGCAAAGCCGCGCCATATCTGCATGTGGGCACAAATTGGCCGTTCGCAGATTATTCGTTCATATTCGCAGTTATTTCGTTCTTCGACAACAACCGACAATAATTACTGTCGGGATCGTCAGTGCGATGAGCGTGCCACGGTCGTCCAATTTGCCCAGTCGACGCCGCCGATCGAGATAGCTTTGATAGCGGCGTCATGTCATGCAAATCTCCGACAGGACCTCCCCCGGAGCGCCACGCTCGCTGAGTCAGAGCGCGACCGCGCGCTCCGGCTTCAGTTCTCTCGACTGGCCGGGCTACTTCCCGACCTGGTTGCCGATCACGCCACCGACTGCCGCTCCGCCCACCGTGCCCAAGGCACTCCCGCCAGTCAGAACCGCACCGGCAACACCACCGACGCCCGCCCCGATCACGGTATCCGATCCGCGGCGAGACATGTCGCCACATCCCGCCAACACGACAATCGCCACGGCCGCTAATGTCATTTCAACTGCAACCGACGGTAGCTTTCTCATAGTAATCTCCTCGACCCGCCGCTGCGCCGCCCGATCTGGTACAACGCACGCTAGGCCACACCCTCGCATCTCGATGGAATTCGAAATGTTGTCTCATCCTGAGCGGCTAATCGCGCGCTGTCCGTCCGCTAACGTACCGGCGTACGCCTACGTACCGACTTCGATGCTTCACCTGCGCCGCACGCTGTCCACAGCAATGCGCTCGCCGACCGAAAACGTGCAATGCAGTCGTGGCGTGTACGACACCGTACCGATTTGCACGGTGATTGGGCGCACGTTCGCATCAAGCGCCGGGACGTCCAGGACGATCCGGGACGCAGCGCATTGCATCGCACGTCAGGACCGTCATCACCGGAACGGAGTGTCACCATGAATCCCATCACACTGGTTCTATCCGCCGCGTTCGTACTCGCGGCTCTCTCTGTCGGTGCATGGGGCAACCTGTACCTCGCAGCCCCGCTTTTCATCGTCGCCATCCTCATCGCGCTGTCCGTGCGGGTTGCCAATGTCTGGGAAAAATTCGTGATCTTGCGGGTCGGAAAACTGCAGAGCGTCAAGGGCGCCGGCTTTTTCATGATTATCCCGATCATCGACAACATCGTCGCGGTCATCGACGAGCGCATTCAAACCACCGCATTCAACGCGGAGGAAGCGCTGACCAAAGACACCGTGCCCGTCAATGTCGACGCCGTGATCTTCTGGCACGTCCATGACGCGCAGAAAGCCGCTCTGACGATTACCGACTATCGGCAGGCCATCGACCGGGTCGCGCAAACGTCGCTGCGCGAGATGATCGGATCATCGATGCTGGCTGCGCTGTTGTCGGACCGCAAAGCGGCCGACATGCACCTGCGCGACGAGATCGGTCGGAAAACCATTGACTGGGGTGTGACGGTCCGCTCGGTCGAAACCCGCGACGTCGCGATCCCGGTCGCGCTGCAGGATTCGATGTCGCGCCAGGCGCAGGCGGAGCGCGAAAAGCAGGCGCGGGTGATCCTCGGTTCTGCCGAGGCGGAAATCGCGTCCAAGTTCGTCGAAGCGGCGCAGGTATATGAAAATCATCCGGGCGCGCTGCAGTTGCGCGCGATGAACATCATCTACGAGACGACGAAGGAGCGCGGTGCGACGATCCTGATTCCCAGCTCGATGGTGGACAGCCTGAACCCGGCGCTTGCGCTTGCCGTGGCCGGATATGACGTGACGCGCGCCGCGCCGGCGACCTCGTTCAAGAACGCAGCCTGATCGCGAGACGCACTGCGCCGATCGCGATGTTTGGTGCGAATCGGCCGAGAGTCGATGCTGTGTTCGGGCAGTGCACGTCACCCGCAGGGCGGACCCGACCGGTCCGCGTAGATTGTCATGAGCAAGGTTATCCGCAATGCACTCACCGCCTGGCTAGCTGGCGTAGCGTGGCTGGCTCCCGCGCCATGCCGTGCCTATGCATTGGATACGCAACTCGTCTGCTCGACCAATGCACACGCGTTCATCTCGCTCCTACTGGCGCGCGGCTATATCGACCCCGCTCCGATGCGGGTCGAACAGAATTCGGTCAACGCGTTTCGACTGACGTACGGCACCGTGCTGACTGTGTTCGGCTTCGAGGTCTATGCGGTGTTCGCCTACGAACGAGGAGACGCACTGTTCAAGTCGGGCAGCGGGCAGCCTCTGCCCGGTTCGATCTATGGCGCCGTCGTCAAGGCCCCGATCGAATCCGTGGAAGCGCATTTTCATCTTGCCGGCAGCCAGGCTGTTGCGCGTCAGGTCATTCCATTCGTCCTGACGGCCGTCACTTGCGCAAGCCCCTGATCTGCCTTTTGGAGCCTTTCATGATGAACACGAACACCGAGGAAACCTGCCGGTGCGTCGGCGGTCCGCTGCATCGCCATCCGTTCCCGGTCATCGGCGTGGCGGTCGGCCTGACCTACCGCCTCAGCGGTGACTTCTTGAACGATCCGGCGCGCACCGCCGACTATGAGCGCAAGCCACTTACGCGGCCGACGGCCGAGGGCCTGCAAATGCGCGAATTCTTCGTGCTCGACACGCTGACCGACACGGACGCCCTGATGGAGACGTTGGCGGACCCCGATACATTTTGGACCTAGCAGGCTGTTGAATTTGGATACGGTGTAAACGGGCCCTGAGGGCGGTGCGTTAGAGATATCGTGTTCATGATCTTGAGCAGGCGAGAGCGATGCGCGGAATGGACGAGATGCAAGAACCGCTGTTCACGACGGTGAAGCTGGAAGACTTCGTGCCGGCCGATCATCCGTTGCGACCGCTTCGGTTGCTGGTCAATCAAGCGCTGAAGCGACTTAACGGATTGTTCGGCACGATTTATGCGGACAGCGGCCGTGCGTCGATTCCCCCCGAGAAGCTGCTGCGTGCGTTGCTGCTGCAGGTGCTGTACTCGGTGCGCAGCGAGCGCATGCTGATGGAGCAGATGCGCTACAACCTGCTGTTCCGCTGGTTCGTCGGACTGGCGATCGAAGACGCCGTCTGGGACCACTCGGTGTTCTCCAAGAACCGGGATCGTCTGCTCGAGCACGAAGTGGTCGAAGCGTTCTTTACCGAAGTCATGAGCTTGGCCGACAAGCAAGGGCTGCTCTCCAGAGAACACTTCTCGGTTGATGGCACGCTGATCCAGGCGTGGGCCAGCCACAAGAGCTTCCGGCCCAAGGACGGTTCGGACGATCCACCGGCCGGCGGTGGCCGCAATGTCGACACCGACTGGAAGAGCAAGCGGCGCAGCAACGACACGCATGAATCGAGCACTGATCCGGATGCGCGCCTGTTCCGAAAGGGGCGGCAAAGCGGAGCCATCCTTTGTTATCAGGGGCACATCCTGATGGAGAACCGCTCGGGCTTGGTGGTGGGCGCAATGGTCAGTCACGCGGACGGTTTCGGCGAACGCGCGAGTGCATTGCGCCTGCTCGATTGCGTACCGGGTCGTCACGCCAAGACGCTCGGTGCCGACAAGGGTTACGACATGCGCGACTTTGTGCGGGATTGCCGAACGCGCAAAGTGACGCCGCACGTCGCGCGCAACGACACGCATCAAGGCGGCAGCGCGATCGACGGACGGACGTCGCAGCACGCTGGTTATGGCATCAGCCAAGTGATTCGCAAGCGCATCGAAGAGCACTTCGGCTGGGGCAAGACCGTCGGCAGGATTCGGCAGACCGCGTATCGCGGCATCAAGCGGGTCGACCAGCACTTCAAGCTGACGATGCTGGCGAGCAACCTGACTCGAATGGCCCGAATACTGGCAGCGGTGCCGCAAGGAGCCACGCGATGAGCCGCCCGAGCGCAGCAGTTGCGTGGCAACGCGCCGGCCGGTCCGCTCTCCAGCGGCGCATCCGGCACGATCCGTCTGCAACTCAGCGGCCAATCGCATACGAAACCCTTTTACCGACTTACGAAAATCATCCTGGGCGTCGCCGCTCGGGGCGATGAACATCATCCACGAAACGACGAAAGAGCGCGGCGCGACGAACCTGATTCCCGGCTCGATGACCGACAGTTCGAATGCCTTGCCAGCTTCTGCGGTTGCCACATGCGGATGCGATCTTCATCTGGGCCGCTCGATCCGCCGGTTGAACGGACGGACTGCACGAATCCCCACCGGAAGACTGTTCACCAGCGTACCGACTCTCCGGCGCGCCGCGGGGCACGATGACGCTCGTGGTGTTTGTCTGCCGGGAGAGGCTCATGGAATATCCGATCTATATCACGCGACGCGGAAATCCCCGCTATCACGGCAGGCTGGCGGATTTTCCCGAAGCCATCGCGGAAGGCGATACTTATGGTGAATTACAGGTGGTCGCCGTGCAGCGGGTCATGGCCCGCTATGACCGGTGCTCGCGCCTCATTCCACCGCCCACCTTGGATCTGTCGGTCTTGCAGGCATCGGCGCTCGACACTGGCGACGGTATCTGGCGCTTCGTCGACCTCGACCTGACCCGGATGACATCGAGCACCATGCGAATCGAGTTGTGCTTGCCGGAGCGCATTGTGCATGACATCGATCGAATGGCGAACGTGCTGCATACGACCCGTGATGCGGTCGTATCGATGCTGTGCGCGCGCCGCGCCGATCGATCCGCCCGGCAGGTCGGGTTGGATTGCGCGGAAGCGGCCGCGACCTCTCTGTCGCCCGTGCTGTGACGGTTTAAGCCTTTCCCGGTGTGGTCGTCCGTCGGTCGCCGTCGCCGCGCAGAGGAGGCCGCCGTGATCCGTGGCCCCCGGATCGGAATCACGCCGCGCTTCGCCCATTTCGCATGTCTGCCGACGCCCTGGTGTCGAAGACATGTCGCGTGACGGATCGCTGCGCTCAGGGAGAAGTTGTGTTGAAGAATCACGTTGCTCGCGGTGCACGTCACCGAACCTCGCCGTGGAGCAATGCCCGGCCGATTCGCGAGGAATTCTTCGGCGAGGAAAGACTGGCGCAGCATGGGGCCAGCCTGGCCCACGCGCAGAAGATCTCGCCCGGCCCGGCCTCCGGCCCCTCGCTTGCCACACGGTTGAAGGACAACGCAGATCATCTGCTGAAGGCCTACCGCGACACGGTGGCCGCGGATGCGCGCGGCGAGGAAATCATGCCCGCGGCGGAGTGGCTGCTCGACAACTACTATCTGGTCGAGGAACAGGTGCGGCAGATCCGCGACGATCTTTCCCCGCGTTACTATCGGCAACTGCCCAAGCTCAGTGGTGGGCCGTTCGCCGGCTATCCGCGCGTGTTCGGGATCAGTTGGGCCTTCGTCGCCCATACCGATAGCCGTTTCGATCCCGATGCCCTGTGCCGCTTCATATTGGCCTATCAGGCCGTGGAGCCGCTGACGATCGGCGAGCTATGGGCGGTGGCAATCACGCTGCGGATCGTGCTGATCGAAAACCTGCGGCGGCTCGCGGACCAGATCATCGACGATCGGCGCGCGAGGATCGACGCCGACGCGCTTGCGGATCGCCTGCTTGGTGACGGCGGCCAGACGCGGCAGGACGCGGGACCGCTGGTCGCCCGCTACGAGCAGGCGGTATCGCACGATGCGTTCGCGGTGCAGCTGATCCAGCGGCTGCACGACCATGATCCGGCCGTCGCGCCGGCGCTGGCGTGGCTGCATCGGCACCTGGCTGCGCGCGGGGCGACCCCGGACCAGATCGTCGCGTCCGTCAATCACCAGCAAGGCGCCGCGAGCCTGACCGTGCGCAACGTGATCACCAGCATGCGATTGATTTCGGAAGTGGACTGGACCGATCTGTTCGAGCGCATCAGTCTGGTCGACCACGCGCTGCGCAGCCATCCCGGATTTGCGCAGATGGATTTCCCCACGCGCAACCTGTATCGCGACGCGGTCGAGGCATTGGCGCGCGGCGCGCACGTGAGCGAGCTGGAGGTTGCCCGTCGCGTCGTCGCTGAGGCGGCGCAGCAGGGTGCGAATCCCGCGCTGGTCGACGGCGTGCCTCCCCGCCGCGAGGCGGACCCGGGGTACTACCTGCTGGCAGGCGGCCGCGCCGCGCTCGAAGCCGCGATCGGCTATCGCCCGCCGGTGACCTTATGGCTGCGGCGCCTGACGCGCCGCGCCGGGCTCAGCGGCTATCTCGGTCGGATCGGGCTGCTTGCCGCGCTCATGCTCGCGGCCATGCTGGCGTGGCTCACCCGGATCGAGCCGGCCGGAGACTGGTTGATCTGGCTCGGCCTCGCCGGGCTGCTACCCGCATTCGACGCCGCGGTGGCATTGGTCAATCGTGGCGTGATGCGGGATGTCGGCGCGCGCATCCTGCCAGGCCTAGCGCTGCTCGACGGCATTCCGCCGGACTTGCGCACGGTGGTCGCGGTGCCGGTGTTGTTGACGACTGAAGCGGCGCTCGCCGAGCAGATCGAACACCTGGAAATCCATCATCTCGCGAGCCCCAACGGAGCGCTCTACTTTGCCCTGCTCTCCGACTGGACGGATGCGCCCACGCCGCATCTCGACAGCGACGACGGGCTGCTGGCGGCCGCGATAGCGGGCATCGAGCGGCTGAATCGCCTTTATCCGGCGGCGCCGGACGAAGGCGAGCGATTTCTGCTGCTGCATCGTCGGCGCGGCTGGAACGCCGGCGAACGATGCTGGATGGGCTGGGAGCGCAAGCGCGGCAAGCTGCACGAGCTGAACCGGCTGCTGCGCGGCGCGTCGGACACCTCGTTCATCGCGCTGGATGGCCGGCCGCCGCGCGCTCCGCGGGACGTGCGCTACGTGATCACGCTCGATGCCGATACTCGGCTGCTGCGCGATACCGTGCGCCGCCTGATCGGCAAGATGGCGCACCCGCTCAACCGGCCGGCATTCGATCCGGCGAGCCGCCGCATCGTCGACGGCTATGGCGTGCTCCAGCCGCGCGTGACCTCGTCGCTCGCGAGCGGCGACGAAGGGTCGCTGTTCCAGCGCGTGTCGTCGAGCGCGCACGGCATCGATCCTTATGTGTCGGCCGTATCGGATGTCTATCAGGATCTGTTCGACGAAGGCTCCTATGCGGGCAAGGGCATCTACGACGTCGATGCGTTCGAGGCGGTGCTCGCCGGCCGCGTGCCGGAGAACACGGTGCTCAGTCACGATCTGTTCGAAGGTATTTTCGCGCGGGCCGGGCTGGCGTCGGACATCGAGGTCGTCGAGGCCGCGCCGTCCCGCTACGACGTCGCGGCGGGACGCCTGCACCGCTGGGCGCGCGGCGACTGGCAACTGTTCCCGTGGCTGGCCTTCGGTCACGGCGCGCTGCCGGCCGTCGGTCGCTGGAAGATGATGGACAACCTGCGCCGCACGCTCACGGCGCCCGCCATGTTCGTTGCGCTGCTGGCCGGCTGGTGTCTGCCGCTGCCCGTGTCGCTGGCCTGGAGCGCGTTCGTGCTGGTGACGATCGCGCTGCCGCTGTTGTTGCCCGTGTTGAGCGGACTGGTGCCGCGCTGGCGGCGCACGCACGTCAAGATGACCACGCGCAGCGTGCTCTATGCGTGGGCGGCGGAGCTGAGGTTCGCGTCGACGCGGTTCGGCTTGTCGATCGTCATGCTGCCGCAGCAGGCGTGGTCGATGATCGACGCGATCGCGCGCACGCTGTTTCGCGTGGGGATCAGCCGCCGGCATCTGCTCGAATGGACCACGGCGGCCGAAGCCGGCGCGCGCGACCGGCGCGCCCTCGCGTCGACCTATCTGCAGATGCGCAGCGGCGTCGCGCTCGCGCTGCTGGGCGCGGCTGTCTCGCTCGCCGTGAACTGGCGCCTCGATCGGCCTGGCGGCTGGCTGGCCGTTCCGTTCGCGCTGGTCTGGCTGGCTGCGCCGGCGATCGCGTACTGGCTGAGCCGCGCGCCGAGGCCGGCGGGCGAACTGGCCGTGACGCCGCGTGATGCGCGCCAGCTGCGGCATGATGCACGCCGGACCTGGCGTTACTTCGAGACGTTCGTGACGGCCGACGATCAGATGCTGCCGCCGGACAATTTCCAGGAGGATCCAAAGCCCGTCGTCGCGCACCGGACCTCGCCGACCAATCTCGGGCTGTATCTGCTGTCCGCCGTCAGCGCCCGCGAGTTCGGCTGGCTCGGCACGCTGGACGCGGCGTCGCGGCTGGAGGCGACCCTCGCAACGATGCAGCGGCTGCCGCGCTACCGCGGGCATTTCTACAACTGGTACGACACGCGCGATTTGCGACCTCTCGAACCGAAGTACGTGTCGTCGGTCGACAGCGGCAATCTCGCCGGCCATCTGATCGCGCTCGGCAACGGTTGCCGCGCATGGGCGGACCAGCCGGGCGGCGTGGGACGACAGGCAGTGTGCGACGGGATCGGCGACACGCTCGCGTTGCTGCGCAAGGCGGTGTACCGGGGCGATGCCGCGCGGACGGCCTTGCACGACGACTTCGAGCGGGCCGCGACCGAACTGGAGGAGACGCTGGTCGGACAGGCCGGGGAGGATGGCACGCGCGCCGCGCTGGAATGGCCTGCGGTCATGATGCTGGCCGCGACCGTCGCCGACGTCGCGCGTGCGATGATGGACGAGATCAGCCGGGTGCGAAGCGGCGATGTCGAGGATGTGCTGTTCTGGGCGCAAGCGCTCGAACATGTGGTGCACGGGCACAGTCTCGACGCAGTGCGCACGCCGGACGAAACGGGCGTGCTGAACAAGCGCCTGCGCGCGCTGGCCGATGCCGCGCTGCAGATGGCCTGGGCGATGGAGTTCGGCTTCCTGCTCGATCCGGTGCGGAACCTGCTGTCGATCGGTTATGCGGTGGCGGACGGACGGCTCGATCCGGGCAACTACGATCTGCTGGAGTCGGAAGCGCGCCTGGCGAGTTTCGTTGCGATCGCGAAGGGAGATGTGCCGGCGCGGCACTGGTTCCGGCTCGGCCGTCTGGCGACGCCGATCGGACACAGTGCGGCGCTGATCTCGTGGTCGGGATCGATGTTCGAATACCTGATGCCGTGGCTCGTGATGCACACACCGGCCGGCAGCCTGCTTGCGCGCACCAACTGTCTGGTGGTGCGCCGGCAGATCGCATATGCCGATAGCCTGCGCCTGCCGTGGGGCATGTCCGAGTCGGCCTACAATGCGCGCGACATCGAGCTGACCTATCAGTACTCGAGCTTCGGCGTGCCCGATCTGGGGCTCAAGCGCGATCTCGGCCAGCATCTCGTGATCGCGCCTTATGCGACCGCGCTCGCAGCAATGGTCGCGCCGGACGCCGCTGCGCGCAACTTCGAGCGGTTGCGCGCCGCCGGCGCGTGCGGACGCTTCGGCTTCTACGAAGCGCTCGACTACACGCCTGCACGCGTGCCGGAAGGGCTGTCGGTTGCCGTCGTGCGAGCCTTCATGGCGCATCACCAGGGCATGTCGATCGTATCGATCGCGAATGCGCTGCTCGGCGGGCGCATCCGCACGTTCTTCCATAGCGAGCCGGCCGTCCGCGCGACCGAGTTGCTGTTGCAGGAGCGGGTGCCGAGCCGGGTCGCGGCCGGGCGGCCGCGGATCGACACGAGTCCCGCCGGCAGAGTGCGCGGCGTCGATTCGGCCGTTGCGCGGCGTCTGCTGTCGCCGGCCGATCCCGCGCCCGTCACGCATTTGCTGTCCAACGGACGCTACGCCGTGATGCTCACGGCCGCGGGTTCCGGCTACAGCCGTCGCGACGATCTGGCCGTGACGCGCTGGCGGGAAGACGCGACGCGAGACGATTGGGGCAGCTATCTGTATCTGCGCGACGCCGACAGCGGTGAGGTCTGGTCCGCCTCATGGCAACCCACCGGCGTGGCGCCGGACAGCTACGAGGCGACGTTCACCGAGGATCGCGCGGAATTCGTGCGTCGCGACGGCAGCCTGACGACGTCGCTCGAGGTGGTGGTGTCCGCCGAGGATGATGCAGAGGTGCGGCGGGTGTCGGTGGTCAACACGGGCGCCCGGGCCCGTGTCATTGAAGTGACCTCCTATGCGGAAATCGTGCTCGCGCCGGCCGCCGCCGACCACGCGCACCCGGCCTTCTCGAAACTGTTCATCGAGACCGAATACGTGCCGGCCTCCGGCGCCATCCTGGCGACGCGGCGCCGGCGCGCGCCGAACGAGGCGGAGGTCTGGGCCGCGCATCTCGCGGTGAGCGCCGGCGAAGCCGTCGGCGCGGAAGAATTCGACACCGACCGCATGCGTTTCATCGGGCGCGGGCGCAGCGTGCGCCAGCCGCTCGCGCTGGACGGACCGCGCGTGCTGGCCGCTTCCGAAGGCGCTGTGCTGGACGCCGCGTTTGCCTTGCGCCGGCGGTTGCGCATCGCGCCGGGCGCGAAGGCGAGCATCGCCTACTGGACCATCGTCGCGGATTCGCGCGCACAGTTGCTCGATCTGGTCGACAAGCATCGCGACGGCGAATCGTTTTCACGCGCGGCGATGCTCGCCTGGACCCAGGCCCAGGTGCAGTTGCGGCACAGCGCGGTGAGCCTCGACGAGGCCGCGCTGTTCCAGCAGCTGGCTGGCTACATGCTGTACAGCGATCCGTCGATGCGGCCGAATTCCGCCGCGCTGCTGCGTCATGCGGCGGTGGTATCGGCGGCGGGCGGCGTGGGAGCGTCGCCGCTCTGGGCGCATGGCGTATCGGGCGACCTGCCGATCCTGCTGGTCCGGATCGACGATATCGAGCATATCGCGATGGTGCGGCAACTGATCCGCGCGCACGAGTACTGGCGGATGAAGCGGCTCGCGGTCGATCTGGTGATCGTCAACGAGCGTGCGGCATCGTATGTGCAGGATCTGCAGGCCGCGCTCGAAGGGCTGGTGCGAACCCGGCAGCCGCGCGACGAAGCCGGGCGCGGCAGTATTTTCGTGCTGCGCGCGGACCTGATGGCCGCGGCGGCGCGGGCATTGTTCCCGGCCGCGGCGCGCGCCGTGCTCGCCGCGCGCAACGGCCGGCTGGTGGATCAGTTGCGCCGCCTCGCGAATGTGCCGCTGCCCGCCCGTCCGGAGGCGGCGCGCGTGCCGCAGTCGCCGCGCGCGTTGCCGCCGCCCAAGGGCGCGCCGGCCGGCGCCGGTCTCGAATACTTCAACGGCATCGGTGGTTTCGCGCGCGACGGCCGCGAATACGTCGTGATCCTGCCGCCCGGTCAATGCACACCGATGCCGTGGGTCAACGTCATCGCGAATCCATCGTGCGGTTTCATGACGTCGGCGGAGGGGGGCGGTTATACGTGGGTGACGAACAGCCGCGAGCATCCGCTGACGCCGTGGTCGAACGACCCGGTCACCGATCCGCCCGGCGAGGCGTTCTATGTCCGCGACGACGAGACCGGTCTGCGCTGGGGGCCGCAGGCCAGCCCGTTCCGCGACGACACGTCGGGCGTCACTGCGTCGGGCGTCGAGATGTCGGGCGGCGCGTCTTACGTGGCGAGTCATGGCCAGGGTTACAGCCGCTTCACGCATACCGTCGCCGACATCGTCACCGAATTGCTGCAGTTCGTGCCGTTGGCCGATTCCGTGAAGATCTCCCGCCTGACCTTGCGCAACGTGTCGGAGCGGACCCGCCGGCTGTCCGTCGCGACCTATGCGGAATGGGCGCTGGGCGCGTCGCGCAGCGTGGCGGCGCCGCACACCGCGAGCGAGCTGGATGCGGCCACCGGCGCGCTGTTCGCCCGCAACGACTGGAGCCAGGCGTATCGCGGCCGGGTGGCGTTCGCCGACCTGGGTGGCCTGCAAACCTCCTGGAGCGCGGACCGGCGCGAGTTCATCGGCCGCAACGGCGTGCTGAGCGATCCCGCCGGCTTTCCGGACCGGATCGGTGCGCCGCCCCTGTCGGGCCGGGTCGGCGCGGGTCTCGATCCATGCGCCGCGTTGCTGACCACCGTCGATCTCGAGCCCGGCGGCGCCGCGGAAATCGTGATGCTGCTCGGCGAGGGAAGCGATGCGGCGGCGGCGCGCAAGTTGATCACTCAGTACCGCCGCGCGGATCTCGACGCGGTATTTGCCGCCGTCACGGCGTTCTGGGACGAGACGCTCGGCGCGATCCGGGTCGAGACGCCGGATCGCGCGATGGACCTGATGCTGAACCGCTGGCTGCTGTATCAGACCCTGTCGAGCCGGATCTGGGCGCGGGCGGGTTTCTATCAGGCCAGCGGCGCGTACGGGTTCCGCGATCAGCTGCAGGACGGCATGGCCCTGGCGATCGCCCGCCCGGCCCTGACGCGCGAGCACTTGCTGCGGGCGGCGGCGCGTCAGTTCCCGGAGGGCGACATGCAGCATTGGTGGCTGCCGGAAAGCGGCAGCGGCGTGCGGACCCGGATCTCCGACGACCGGGTATGGCTGGCCCATGCGGTCGCGCACTATGTCGGCGTCAGCGGCGACCGGGCGGTTCTCGATGTGTCGATTCCCTTCATCGACGGTCGGCCGCTCGCGGCCGACGAGCAGGACGCGTTCTTTATCCCGGGCATTTCGGAAACCAGCGCATCGTTGTTCGAGCATTGCGCGCGTGGGCTGGAGCAGAGCCTCGCGCACTTCGGCGAACATGGCCTGCCGCTGATCGGCACCGGCGACTGGAATGACGGCATGAATCGGGTTGGCGAGGCCGGGCGCGGCGAAAGTGTCTGGCTCGGCTGGTTCCTGCATGCCACGCTCACGGCGTTCGCGCCGCTCGCCGCGGCGCGCGGCGCGGCAGACCCGGCGCGCCGCTGGCTGGCGCGCGCCGCCGCGTTGCGCGACGCGCTGGCCGTGGCGGGATGGGATGGCGAGTGGTATCGGCGCGGCTACTTCGACGACGGCACGCCGCTCGGCTCGGCCAGCAGCGCCGACTGCGCAATCGACGCGATCGCGCAGTCGTGGAGCGTGCTGTCGGGCGCGGCCGACCCGGCGCGCGCCGCGCGCGCGATGAATGCGCTGGACGCGCAGCTGATCCGCCGCGCCGATGGGCTGGCCTTGCTGTTCACGCCGCCGTTCGACCAGGCGCCGGTCGATCCCGGCTATATAAAGAGCTATCCGCCGGGCGTCCGTGAAAACGGCGGCCAGTATACGCATGCGGCCACCTGGTCGGTGCTCGCATTCGCGCAGATGGGCGACGGCGATCGCGCCGCGGGCGTGTTCGCGCTGCTCAATCCGGTCAATCGCAGCCACACGCGCAGCGGCGTGCATCGTTACCGGGTGGAACCGTATGTGGTCGCGGCCGATGTGTATTCTGTCGCGCCGCACGTCGGCCGCGGCGGATGGACCTGGTACACCGGCTCGGCGGGATGGCTGTACCGCGCGGGCATCGAAGGTCTGCTCGGATTGCGCAAGCAGGGCGACACGCTGTCCATCCAGCCCTGCATCCCGCGATCCTGGCCGGGCTTCAAGGCGATGCTGCGTCATGGGGCGGCGCACTACGACATCGTCGTCGAGAACCCGGAGGTGGTCAGCGGCGGCGTGTTGCGCATCGTCGTCGACGGCATGCCGCTCACCGCCGGCGCATCGGCCGTCCGACTCGTGGACGACGGCCGGCGGCACAGCGTCGTCGTGACGCTGGGGGCGGCCCAGGCCGTGTTGCAGTGAGCCTGTGGAAGGCGCGAGGTGCGGGCGGCGCGGAGATCGTGGGGAGCGGTCGCGGATGCGTCAGCCTCGATGCCGTTGGTGTCGCAGTCACCCTGTCCCGGCCGGAGGGCCGTCCGGCACGCAGGGTGCGCGGCCCCTTGCGAATCCGGCGGAGGATGGTCAGCCGGGGTTCGCGTCATGGTTTCCCCGGCGGATGACAGGTTAGCCGCCCGTCGCGTCGAATCCGCCGTGATGGACGGATCAGATTGCCGTCGGCGCGATTTTTCCGTCGACGATGTCCTTGCCGAACTGCATGGCCAGATCGAGGGCGAGCGCGGCCGTCTGAGGCTCGCCGTCCTGGAAAATGGTCGTGTAGCGCGGCGCGGCTGCGGAGGTGGGCGGTATCGTATCGATTCGCACAATTGAACCGAAACGTCGCGGGCCCGGTGCGTGAGGATCGCCGAATGGCGGGAATCGCTTTTGCGAGTACGCGCGGAGCTCGTGTCCGTGATACTCGAGCGTGGGGATGGTCATGATGTGCTCCTGATGGGGTAACTGTCGTCGAGATCCAAGGATCCGGCGGCGACGCGCCGCCGCGGGCAGGAAAGGATCTGCTTTCCGTATGTTCGATGACCGCAATGAGGGCGATGTCCCGAACCGGACGCGTGATCAGTTCGGCGAGTACGCCATACCCCAACGCTTTCTCGCTTCGGTGATCCGCTGCTTCGTCGTCCGAATCCGTTCGCGATCGCTCGGAGGTGTGTGCGTCGGCTTGTCGGGAGCAGCGGGCATGCCGTCATCCGTCGCGCTATCCTGCTCGTACTTGTGGCGCTGTTGTCTGGCGTTGTCCTTGTGCTTGTGTGTGTTCATATGCTGGCTCCCATGAGTTTGGTGCTCGTGCGTGCGGTGGTAGCCGCGATGTAGGTACGACGACTCACCATGGCAGGGCGCAGAGAGAAAGTCGGTACGATGCCGCGCAGTGCTGGCGCCCGTCATGCCGCGCCATGCGTGTGCGGCGCAAGGCCGTTCTCGCATCACGCATATCGGACGGCGCTTACGGGTCGGGAAACGGATTGCCGTGTCTCGTGGCCACTGTCTGGGGGCGCGTGACCAGATGGTTCGATAGCCAGGTCGACGCCTTGCTCAGGCGTTCCGCCATGCAGTCCTGGCCCAATTCGCATATCAGGAGACGGTCGTCCGGCGCCATCGCCGCCGAAAAGGCCTGCGATAACTGGCGGGCGGTGTGGCTCGTGTTGAGCACAAGGAATGCGCCCATCTGGTGAGGATGGACGAAAGCGTATTCGCCGCCGGAGGCCTGGGACGCGATATCGCGAATTCTGGCGTGCTGCTCGGTCGGCGCGCCGATGAAAATACTGACGAGATAGCTGGCTTTCTGGAGCATAGGCGTTTCACCTTAAGCATGGACAAAGCCTTGCCGGGATCGCGACGGGAAGCGGTCAAGACCGGGATATCAACATCCGATCGATGTTTCGCGAACTGGCTATCCGCATCGTTCGTGCAAGCATGCGCGGCGAGCGAGTTCAGGTCGGTACGCTGACGTACGGGTTCGAAGCGCGGGGAGTGGACTGATTCTAGAGTCGCTTCAGATCGGGAAGCAGGCGGTCGAATTCGCGCTTGACCACGTTATAGCATTCGCATACGCGCTTTTCGAGGCCCTGCCGGTCCAGCACTTCGATATGTCCGTAGTTGTAGCGGATGAGGCCTGCATCCTGCAGCTTCAGCGCGGCTTCCGTCACGCCTGATCTGCGCACGCCCAGCATGTTCGCGATCAGATCCTGCGTCATGCGCAGCTTGTTTGAAGGAAGCCGGTCGAGGCTGAGCAGCAGCCAGCGGCACAGCTGCTGATCGATCGAGTGATGCCGGTTGCAGACGGCGGTCTGGGCCATCTGCGTGATGAGCGCCTGGGTGTAGCGCAACAGCAGACGCTGCATCGCGTCGCCGCGCCGGAACTCGTCCTTCAGGACGCTTGCGTCGAGCCGATACGCCTGCCCCGCGCTTTGCACGACGGCGCGGCTCGGGGTCGTTTCGCCGCCCATGAACAGCGATACGCCGATTATCCCTTCGTGGCCGACGATCGCGATTTCCGCGGACGAGCCATTCTCCATTACGTAAAGCAGCGAAACGATCGACGTGGTCGGGAAAAAGACGTGATGGAGTTGGCCCCCCGACTCATACAGCACCTTTCCAAGCGGCATCTCGACAAGCGTCAGATGCGCGGCGATCCGCGCAAGCTCCTTTTCCGGCAGTGCGGCAAGCAGATGATTCTCGGTAGCGGGCGAATGGTTCGGCATGCGTCGCTCCTTTGGTGGTTGTGTCCAGCGCGATGGAGGATCCGCCCACGCGGACGCAGCGGGATCGGAGCGGACCGCCTATCCTATCTCACCGCCCGGGGGCAACGGTACGGTGACCGCAGTATGTCCCTTTTCTGATGAGTCAGGCGCGGGCTGGATACGAAACCTCCTCCAAAAATTATAGTGTCGCCCTGCGCCTTCTCAAGCGGCTCATCGGTATTGGTTCGTTGTCGGACAGACTCCGCCTATACATCTGTTTACTTTCATTTCAATGAGACGATGCGCGTTCCGAACCAGGTGCATCGGGCCCGAGGCTCGCGTGGAGAAATCGAGCGGAATCCGTTCGCGGTAGGCGAGACGTGGCATCGCCGATCCCCGCGCGGCAGGCAAGGCGCGCATCGACGGACGTCTTGGTTCGATGACATCGATTGGCGGGGGCGCATCGACGCATGCCTTGTCGGATCGATCGAGGAGAAATGACATGTCACTGGGACTTCTTCTGCTGGTCGTGGTCGTGCTGTTGATGGTCGGGGCGATCCCGACCTGGCGCTACAGCACTGGCTGGGGGTATGGCCCGAGCGGGTTGTTGGGCTTCGTATTGATCGTGGTGCTCGTCCTGATGTTGCTCGGAAGGCTGTGACGCAGGATGCCGTCGTCCCTGGCGGCTCACCGAAAGACGCCGCGCCGGCACCGCTCGTGCCGGGTGCGACACCATATCGAACCGTTCGAGCCGTGCATGCATCGTGCAGTGGCATCGATTGCGGATCGGTTCCCGTGACGGCGGGGTTCCCGTTCCATGGATAGGAGAAAACGCATGAACAAGGATCAGATCAAGGGCACTGTCGAGAAAGTCAAAGGCGAGGTGAACGAAGCAGTCGGCAAGGTGAGGGGCAACGCGAAGCAGGAGGCCAAGGGCGTCACCCAGCAAGCGGCCGGCGAAATGCGCAAGAACCTGGGCAACGTGAAGGAAGCGCTCAAGAAATCCTGATGGCGGGCGAGGTGCCGAGCGGCGTCCCGTCCACCTTCGCGGTGGCGGGGCGCCGCCATTTCGTCATCGACCGTGCGGCGGCCCCTGCGATGAGCGGGTGAGGTGGGCGCGGGCTGTTCCGGATTCATTCCAGCAGCTTCAGCGCACGCTCGCAGACGTTCACGACCGTGAAGCCATAGTCGCTCATCAGTTCGGCGCCCGGCGCCGAAATACTCGACGCCGAGCACGTCGCCGCGATCGCCGACATAGCGGTGCCAGCCTTGCGATACGCCGGCCTCGATCGCCAACCGTGCGCCGACCGCGGGCGGTAGTACGGCGTCACGGTATGGGCGCGGCTGCGCATCGAACAATCTCCAGCAGGGTAGCGATACGACGCGAACCGCCAGACCGCGGGTCAGCAGTTCGGCATGCGCCGCCAGCGCGAGCGTGACTTCCGAGCCTGTCGCGATCAGGATCAGCACGGGAATATGGCCGTCGGGCGCGTCGGCCACGACATAGCCGCCACGCCGCAGGCCTTCGGCCGGCGCGAACCGGAGTCGATCGATGACCGGTACGTTCTGGCGCGTCAGGATCAGCGCGGTCGGCCGTTCGCGGGCTTCCAGCGCGACGCGCCACGCCACGGCCGTCTCGTTCGCATCGGCCGGGCGGATCACCAGCAGTCCGGGGATCGCACGCAGCCCGGCAAGCTGTTCGACCGGCTGGTGCGTCGCGCCGTCCTCGCCGACCGCGAGGCTGTCGTGGGTGAAGACGTAGACGACCTGCAGGTGCATCAAGGCAGCGAGCCGCATCGGTGGGCGCATGTAGTCGGAAAAGATCAAGAAGGTTGCGCCGAACGGCAGGAAGGCGCCGTGCGCGGCGAGACCGTTCAGGATGGCGCCCATCGCGTGCTCACGCACGCCGAAATGCAGATTGCGACCGGCGCGGTGCCAGCCGCCGCCGCTGGAGCCTTGCCGATCGAGCGCATCGGCGCCCGACGCCTCGAAATCACCGAGCCCGTTCAGCGCGGTGAAGGTGGACGGATCGAGATCGGCCGAACCGCCCGTCAGCGACGGCATGCGCGGCACGATGGCATTCAGCACCTTGCCCGACGCAACCCGCGTCGAGACGCCCACCGGGTCGGCCGCGAAGACCGGGATGTCGCGGTGCCAGCCATCGGGCAGCGTACCGCGCACCATGTCCAGCAGCGCGTCGGCCAGTTCAGGGAACGCGCTCGCATAGGCCTCGAAGCGGGCGTTCCAGAGGCGTTCGCGCGCGAGCCCCTCCGGCAGCGCGCGGCGAAAATGCGCGAGCGCCAATTCAGGAACATGAAACGCGGGCTCGGATGGCCAGCCGAGGTTGTGCTTGGTCAGCAGCGTCTCGGCGTCGCCGAGCGGCGAGCCGTGGGCCTGGAACGTATCCTGCCGGTTGGGCGAACCGTAGCCGAGATGCGTGCGGACGAGAATCAACGACGGGCGAGCCGCGTCAGCGCGCGCACGAGCCAGCGCCGCGTCGATGGCGTCCAGGTCGTTGCCGTCGCAGACGGTTTCGGTATGCAAGCCGTAGGCGTCGAACCGCCGGGCGCGATCTTCCGTAAAGGTGATCGCGGTACCGGCGGACAGCGTGACGCGGTTGTCGTCATACAGGCAGATGAACTTACCGAGCCGGAGATGGCCAGCGAGCGATGCCGCTTCCGCGGCGACACCTTCCATCAGGTCGCCGTCGCTGACGAGCGCGTAGGTGCAGTGATCCACGATATCGAAGCCGGGCCGGTTGTAGCGCGCGGCCAGCTGCGCTTCCGCGATGGCCATGCCGACGGCGCTCGCGAAGCCCTGGCCCAGCGGGCCGGTGGTCATCTCGACGCCCGGCGTGAGGCCGCGCTCGGGATGACCGGGCGTGAGGCTGCCCGACTGGCGGAATCGTTCGATCTGATCCAGCGGCAGGTCGTAGCCGGTCAGGTGCAACAGGCTGTACAACAGCGCCGAGCCGTGGCCGGCCGACAGGACGAAGCGATCCCGGTCGAACCAGGACGGATTGGCCGGATGATGCCTGAGATGGCGCATCCACAGCACGTAGGCCATTGGCGCTGCACCCAGGGGCAGACCCGGATGGCCGCTGTCGGCTTTCTGCACGGCGTCGATCGATAGAAAGCGCAGAGTGTCGACGCAGAGCGCGTCGAGTGCCGGATCTGCGGTCGATGCGAAATCTCTCGATGTCATGCGGGGTCTCCGTGATGTTCTGTCGGACCTTGCGCCGGGGCGAGGCGCCATGCGCAAAATGCTCTGCGCAGCCGCCTCGCCGAGGTTAGAGGGATTTGAGGCGCGTGACCTTGGTTCCCTGCAGCGATACGCCTGCCATCAGCCCGCTGTTGGTCAATACGAACGCATCAACCTGGTTGCTTGCGCTGCTCGTATCGATATCGCCGTTCGCGCCGACCTTCAGCACCGCCACCGACGCATCTCCGCCTGCCGACCAGCCATCTACGCTGCGAAAGCGCGCGAGCGATTCCTCCGTCATGAACAGGAACACGATGGCCCGCGATTGCATGCCGGCCTGGAAGCCGATGGAGCCGGTGACCGTGCTGTAGTAACCGGTGGTCCTCCCGTCGACGCGCAGCGATCCCTCGCCATACTGACCGCCGACGATGAATCCGGCGTCGACGACGGACGGGAACGTCAGCACGCCGCGCGCCCGGTGAACGAGTTCGCGCGAGCCGTTGGCCGTGCCATACAGGCGTGTCAAGGTCGAATCGACGCCGGCGTCGATCGAGTGACGCTTGCCGGCCTGGCCGTTCTGGCTGTCGGACGTCGTCGTGGTCGTGCATCCGGCTGTTCCGAGACCGAGGGCGAGCGCGGCCGCAGACGTGCTCCATAGGAATGTCCGTCTTTGCATGATGCCCTCCTGGGGCTTCGATGGAGTTCCAACGCTACGCCCATGCGATGCGCTAGGCGGTACGAAACCGTACAGATTGCATGGCGGCGTCGATACGTCGCGTGCGTGTCACCCGCCGGCTCATCGAAGGCCACTCGCGGGCGGGCGGATGGGCGTGCTAATAGCGGCCGCGATCGTCGTGATACCCGTTGTCGTGGTGATGGTCGTCTCCACCGACGGGGACGAGCAAGCATGCGCCCAAGCTGGCGATCAGCGACAACGCGACCAGCAGTCGCAACAGCATTCGGTGTTTCATCTCTGTTCCTTTCGCGCGCGGACCGCGCAGGTCATGATTTCGGCGCGGAAGGCGAGATCGCGCGCCCGATTGCAGTCGTCGGTCAGGTGCCGGTCAACCTTAGGTCGGGCTCGACCAGGAATTGGGATTTCACCTGGTCGACGATGTAGACGACCACGCCGCTCGCGCGACGCGTCCTCGGCAAAAAATCGAACTCGGTCACATCATCGTTCGTAGACGCAGGCCTCACGAGAAACACACGCATGCCGGATTTGAATACGTGATGCGAGGACAGGCGTTGATTGACCAGCTCGATGAACTGCCTGGCCGAGATGACGGGCATGAACGTGGACATGGAATTTCTCCTTCAAGGGCCGTCTAAACGTGTCGGGCGGCTGAGCCGCGTGACGATCGCATGGGACCGGGCAGTGCGACACACGGGCGTCAGAGGGTGTCGTGGACTCTGGACGGTTCGCCGTTCGACCAATAGCCTTGCTTGCCGTAGAAAAGATGCAACGCGATTTCATCGCTTCGATAGACGGTTTGCGAGTCATCGTATTTCGGGCTCCGCCGGATCGTGTCGCGGGTCAGCGCGGTCGACACCGTCTCCGTGCTTCCGTCCACCTCGTCGAGCCAGTCAGTCGCGATCAGCACCGTCTTGCTCGATAGCCACCGGTTTCCCGTGTCGATCGCCAGATAGCGGATCACCCATGTTTCATTGTCGTAGATGAAATCGGATACGCGGCCGACGCGCCCGGCGGGGGCTTCGAGCCGATAGCCCCGGATCTCGTCGGTGCTGCGCAGACGCGTATCCGTCAGCGCGTCGGCCCGTGTCGTTTCGGGATCCTGCGACGGTCCGGCCGGATCGAAATCCGGGTAGGCGCCCGCCCCCACAGATTGGGCCCATCCCAGTAAGCCGGGTGACCGTAGTAATGCTGGGATTCGATCTCGTGAAGACGGGATACCGGCTGGCGCGTGTCTGCACCGGGGCTGTCTTTCACCTGCTGCCGCGTCAGGTCGATATGCAGCGTGCTGGATCTGGCGCCGTTGCGCTTGATGGAATAGGGAGAAATCAGGACCTGCCTGTCGTGCGATCGGTCACCCGTTCTGACGACGAGGTAACGGATGCACCAATCGTCGACGTCGAAGTAGGCCTGGTTGAGGTGTCCGATATCGCCGTCTTTCGCGCGAACCGCGCCGCCTTGCAATTCCTTGAAACTTCGTAGCATGACATTCTCTTCTGATCGATGCGCGGCATATCGCTGATTCAGCTGAACCACGTACCGTGCAGCGGCGTCCAGTCGTGTGTCCGCCGATGCGGAGCGGGCCGTACCAGTCTCGTTCAGGTCAAACGGCGCACAGTCTGGCGTCGTGTCGTCACGGATGTCCGGCATGCTTGATACGGTACAGGCGACGGACCGTCGATGCGGTACGAAACCGTACAGAGTGCGCGCCGGATCGGGATGATCCGGCGACCGAGGGGCCGTCAGCCAGGTCCTGTCTACATGCTCCAGACGAACATATGGCGCGCGTGTCGGGACGCCGAAATGTCCACGATGTACCGCTCGGACCGGCCGTTGTAGCTGGCGTCGACGGCATAGCGTCCGTTCCGCAGATCGGCCAGCATGAACGGGCCGTCCGATGGCGTGTTCAGGACGGTATTGCCTTTCATGTCCGTGATGGTCACCAGGACGCCGGACAAGTATTCGTTCCCGCTTCGAGCCCGCCGGACGAAGGTGAGCGCGAGCGCGTAGTCGTGCATGGCGCGCTTGATGGCGGCCGATTGATCGAGTCCGACACCACCGGACAGATAGGAAACCTGTTCCGTGCGGTGCAATGGGGGAAGGTCGTCGTCGGCCGCAACTGGCGCGGTGCCAACACACAAGGCGCCCAGAAGGAGTGCGAGCATCGGGGACGAAAACGTTTTCATGGTGGATCTCCTGGAGAGTTTGGCGGGAAGTCGGGATGCGGCGGAAGCGCATTCCGGTTGACAGGTCCGGGGCCGTCCTTTCACTCATGCGGCCATTCGCGCAGCCTGTCTGTCCGATGCCGGACGCTCAGGCTTCGTCGCGCTGCGCGCCGTTCGGCGGCATCCGCCCGATGCGCCGATTCGAGCCTCGTGCAGCGCCGGGCGCTTGTACGCTGGCGGACGGACAGGCCGTCCGAACGCGTTCAGCGTGTCATCGAAGGGCTCGTGCTTGTGCTTCACGGGCGGCGAGCTTCGGACGACGTCGCGAGACACGGTTCGCCGAGCGCGGCCCGATTTCGATCTGACCGGGAACGCACCGCGCCGATGGCGCATGGGAGCAGCTTTATGAACACGTCTTTGACCTATTCGGCATCAATGCTTGCCGCAACCTGTCTCGTTGCTTCTGCGGGGGCGTTCGGCGCCGGCGTCGCCGGCTCCGCGACCGTCGGATCCCCGGCGATGGGTCCTCCGTCGCCGCGCGTCGAAGCCGCAAGCGATGCGCCGACCGATACCGCCATCACCGCGCAGATCAAGGCAAGGCTGGCGAGAGAGGACAGCCTGAAGCAATCCGACATCAGCGTCACCACGGCGTATGGGCGCGTCACGCTTGACGGCTCTGCCAGCAGCTCCCGGGCGAAGTCCGTGGCGGGGATCGTGACGAAATCGGTGATAGGCGTCAAAGCCGTCGACAACAACCTGACGGCGCCGTCAAGCAATGCGATGCTGGCCAAGGCGCATGAAACTATGACGAATACGGAGCGGGTCATGGCCGACAGCTGGATTACGACGAAGGTGAAATCGACGATTCTCGGCGACAGCATCAGCAAGGGATTCGATGTGCAGGTTGTCACGCTGCACGGCGTGGTTTCACTGTCCGGTGTGTTGTCGAGCCAGGGCGCCGTGGATCATCTCAAGGACATCGTCCGAAAGGTGAAGGGCGTGAAGGGGTTGAACACCGCCACGCTGACGGTCGCGGGCGTGTAGCGCCGATGTATCCAGGCAAGACGGGAGAGGGCGATGCCAGGTCAAAAATTCACGTCGATGGGGCGGGTTCCGGTCGCGACGGCCGATGTCGAATGCGGGGACGCCGCCGTCCCGGACGCCGGTTCGAGTGCCGGCATGCAGCAACATGGCAAGCGGCGGATTCTCGATGCCGATGTCGATGCGACGCTTGCACGACTTTACAGCGTGGTCGGCGGCTCGCGCGAGCGCATCGGCAGGGCGATTGGCGTGCTCGTGTTTCCGTCAGTCGGCGCGACCGGCTTCTGGATCGGCGCCCAGTACGGCGAAGGGGCGCTGCGCATGGGGAGCGCGACGGTCGGCTACTACAGCGCGGCGGCCGCTTCGATAGGTCCGCGCGTTGCCGAGCGCTCGGAGGCCATCATCCTCCTGTTCATGACGCAGGACACATTCGACCGCTGCACCCGCGATGGAAGCTGGTCGTTGGGCAACGACGTGTCGGTCACCGTTCCCGTAGTCGATGCGAACGGCAACATCGATCCGGTAGCGGTGGCCGAACCGGTCGAAGCATTTGTGTTGAACAGCGTGGGATTGATGGCCGGCATAACCGCCCAGGGCACGACGATTACCCGACTCGATGCGCTGTAACAGGCGCGTACACGGAATGGCGGCACGTCGATCCGGCGTTCCGAACCTCCGGAGGCATCATGGACATCTTCACGAACGCGGGACCGCTGGTCTCATTGATTGCAGGCATTCTGATTCTGGTCGTACCGCGATTGCTCAACTACATTGTCGCGATCTATCTGATCGTCATCGGGCTGTTGGGGTTGTTCGGAAGGCATCTGCACTGACGTGGCTCCACGCAAGTAACGCGCGTCCCGGCAGCATGCGGGCGACTGTCGCCTACATGCCCCATGTCGCGATCATGACGACGACGGCGATCGACATGATCGCGGTCGCCAGCCAGCCGAGAGCGCTTAGCCAGCGCGCGATCACGAACTCGCCCATGACGTCGCGTCTGGAGGCCATCAGCATGATCACCACCATGACCGGACCGGCGATGACCCCGTTGATGACCGCGCTCCAGAAAAGTGCGCGAATTGGATCGATCGAGGTGAAATTGAGCGCGACGCCCAACACGATCGCGATCGCGAGGATCATGTAGAAGCCGCGCGCCTTCAGCAGCGTACGGCCGAGTCCGATTCGCCAGTGCAGCGCCTCGGCGACAGCATAGGCGGCCGATCCCGCGAGAACCGGAACGGCGAGCAACCCGCACCCGACGATGCCCGCGGAAAACAGCAGGAACGCGAACTCTCCGGCCAGGGGGCGAAGCGCCTGCGCTGCGTCGGATGAGGTCTGGATTTGCGTCATCCCGTGCATGTTCAGGGTCGTAGCCGCAGTCAGGATGATGAAGAAGGCGATCAGATTGGAGAACGCCATCCCGACGTACGTATCGATCCTGATGCGCCGCAAGCTGCGACGCGCCTGTTCCGGCGCGCGCCGAAGCGGCTCTTCCCCGGGCGTCGCGCGCTGCTCTTCGACTTCCTGCGAGGCTTGCCAGAAGAACAGGTAGGGGCTGATGGTGGTGCCGAATACGGCGACGACGCCGATCGCGTAATGAACGTCGAGCGTGACGGACGGAACGAGCGTCTCATACAGAACGTGTTCCCAGGGGATCTTGACGATGAACGCCGTTGCGACATAGGCAAAGAGCGCGAGCGTCAGCGCTTTCAGAATCGGGGCGTAGCGGGGAAACGGCACGAATACCTGCAGTATCAGCGAGGTCGACCCGAAGGCGATCGCGTACCAGTGCGCGGGACCGCCGATCAGCAGCTTCAACGCCGCGCCCATCGCGCCGATGTCGGCGGCGATGTTGATCGTGTTCGCGACCAGCAGCAATGCGACGAGCCCATACAGCAGCCAGGGCGGATAGTGTTTCCGGATGTTGGCCGCTATCCCGTCGCCGGTGACGCGACCGATGTGCGCGCTGACCATCTGGATGCCGATCATCAGCGGGAATGTGACGATGGACGTCCACAGCATTCCGTATCCGAACGCCGCGCCGACCTGGGAATAGGTTGCGATGCCGCTCGGATCATCGTCGGCTGCGCCGGTAATCAGGCCCGGCCCGAGACTCTCCCACAGAGACTGGTTTTTCGACAGTGCAATAGGGTGCTTTTTCATGGCGGTTCCCCGGGAAGAAGGATCGGCTCACGGGCGCGCGCCCGTCCTTCGAAGCACGATAGCAACACGATGATTGCAAGTCGGTCCGCTGGTGAACAGTGCGGCGCGGGACGGTTTGCCGATCATGAAAGAGACATCCGCCGCGTCGCTCACGCGTAGCGCCGCATCAGCGGCGTGGCCGAGATGCCATGCAGCACGATCGACAGCGCGATGATCGCCAGCACCCAGGGAACCAGCGGCAGCAGCTCCGCGTGCGGCCCTTGTTCGAGGGCCAGCATCAGGTAATACAGGGATCCCACGCCCCGAATGCCGAACCAACCGATCAAGCGGCGCTGGCGGTGCGATGCGCGCGAGCCGATCAACGCTACTCGGCTGGCGGCCGGCCGGATGACGAACAGCAGCGTGGCGACGACGACGGTACAGGTCCACGTCAGCATGTTGGCCCAATACCGCGAGACGAGAGCGCCGATCAGCAGGATCAGCACGGCCTCTGCAATGTGCTCCAGTTCGAGCGTGAATCCCATTACCGATTCCGCGACGAACGCGTGGGCTTTGTCGGGATCGGTGGAGGTGGCTTCGACATCCTCGCTGTCCACGATGCCGAGCGTCGCCTTCGATGTCTTCTGGCCGCTCGATCGATGCTCGACGCGCCGCATCGCGACGCCCGCGGCGAATACGGCCAGAAACCCGTAGCCTTGAATGGCGAGCGCCGTGCCGTATGACAGCGCGATCACGCCGAGCGCGAAGAAGCCTTCGAGGCCGAGCGCCTGCCCGTGACGGCTGCGCAGGAACGCGACGAGCCGGGCAGTCGCGGAGCCGATCAGTCCGCCGGTCGTCACGCCCGCGAAGATGCTCCACGCGATGCCGACGACGATGCTCCAGTGCAGGTTCGATGTCGCGCCGATTTGGCACAGGAGCAGGCCGAGCGCCGCGCATGGATAAGCGGTGCCGTCGTTGATTCCGCCTTCGGCGGAGAGCGAAAAGCGCACGACCTCGACGTCGCCGGCATCGCGCACGCCGACATCGTGAGCCAGCACGGGATCTGTCGGCGCGATTATCGCGCCCAGCAGCAACGCGACGCCGGGACTCAGATGGAGCGCGACCACGCCAAGAACGGCGATCGACGCGACGGTGAGGATCATCGCGACAAAGCCCAACCGAATCGGCACCATCCAGCGCCGATCGACGAGCGGGACGCGTAGTCTCAGGCCAATGGCGAACAGCGAGATCAGCAGGCCGATTTCGGCGGCGATGCGCAAATGTGTGACGTCGTCCCGCAGTGTCATCGACAGGAAGCCGATACCGGACGGTCCGATCAGAAAGCCGATTCCGAGATAAACCATGGCCGCGCTCAACGGCAGGCGCTTGAGCGACGAGCCGATGAGCCCCATGAAAATGAGCAAAGCGCCAAAGATGAGGCATCCGATCGTTTCGGCCATGTTGAGTACCCTGCATGAATGACGGCGGGCTCGCGGTGCTTTGCGCGCTTGCTTTGCGGAATGCAACACGCGGCGTCGTGCCATCCGGGTGTTATCTGACACGGATCCGCCCGATGAGTCGACGGATTGCGCAGCGCCGGGTAGCCGCGGCAACTGTCCGCGCGTGTACGCGGCCGGATGGCGATGCGCCCGTGGGATCACGTTTGCGGCGAGCCGGCCCGATGTCTGTCCGATGGCGGACAAAGGCGAATCAAGGGCCGCGCCCGGTCGATGCATCGCGGCTACGCGCGGGCGGATGGGGAGATGCGACTCAATGTACGGTAGTGGGCAGAGCGGTGCGGCGCTTCGTCATAATCTACCTGACGACTCTCGCGACATACGGAGTGCTTCTATGACCCATTCGGACATCGAGCGAGAACTATGCGCTCTTGAGCGACTCATTACCCGTATCACGCCACATGCCGCGCTCAGCGAGCCGGCTCCATTGGCGCGCTGGCGAACTCGACTGGAATCGATTCTGGAATGTGACGGCCTAATTCCCTCGGAACGTGCGCATCTCGTCCGCATCATCGCCATCATCCTCAGTCTCGAGTGTCGAATGAGCAATCTGGCCGCACATTGAGCGGACCCGGCGCGCCGGACGATACCGGAACACGTTTCGCCTGGACGCGCAGGCGGCCTCGGGAGCGGAGAGCGTCGATATCTGCAATCCGTCGAGCAGACGCGGGCAGGCATCGGCCATGCCGCGCGATCGAGAATCCGGCAGTGATCCACACTGGAGGCATGATGAAGGACACGCCACCCGCCCCCCCAGGCTCAATGCCTGTCAGTCCGCTGGCGGGCCGTCCCGCGCCCTATGCGCTGTGGATCGACGTCCCCCGGCTCGTGACTGCGTACTACACCGACATGCCGGATCCGGCCGTCCCGGCGCAGCGTGTGACTTTCGGCACGTCGGGGCACCGGGGCTCTGCGTTGACCCGCAGCTTCAACGAGTGGCATGTCTTCGCGATCACGCAGGCAATCTGCCGGTATCGACGTTTGCGCGGCATCGACGGTCCGTTGTTTCTCGGCATCGACACGCATGCACTTTCCGAACCGGCGCAGGCGAGCGTACTGGAAGTGCTAGCTGCCAATGGCGTCGTGGTCATGCTGGCGCCGCCGGGCGAATACACGCCAACGCCGGCCGTTTCGCGCGCGATCCTGAAGTACAACCGCGGACGCAATGCCGGATTCGCCGACGGCATGGTGGTGACACCGTCGCACAATCCACCGGACAACGGCGGTATCAAATACAACCCTGCTACCGGTGGCCCGGCCGGGGAGGAAGTCACCCGGTGGATCGAAGCAGCGGCGAACGAGTTGCTCGAAGCAGGGCTAGCGGAGGTGAACCGCGTTTCGTTATCGAAGGCATCGAATGCCGCAACGACACACAGGTACGACTTCCTCGCCACGTATATTGATGACCTGGCCGACGTCATCGATATGGACATCCTGCGCGGCGCGCCGATCCGGCTTGGCGTTGATCCGCTCGGAGGCGCCGGGGTGCAATACTGGCGTGCCATTGCCGAGTGTTACCACCTGAATCTCGAGGTCCTCAGCGAGGAAGTCGATCCGACTTTTCGCTTCATGAGCGTCGACTGGGACGGGCTGATCCGCATGGATCCATCATCGCCGTATGCAATGCAGACCTTGATCGCGCGGAAAGACCGGTTCGACGTCGCCTTCGCGTGCGACACCGACCACGACCGACACGGCATCGTCACGCGCCACGAGGGACTCCTGCCGGCCAATCACTATCTCGCTGTCCTTGTCGACTATCTGTATACGCATCGGCCAAGGTGGCCCGCGGACGCAGCGGTGGGCAAGTCAGTTGTCAGCAGCGGGATGATCGATCGCGCCGCTCGCGCATGCGGCCGCGAGGTCTACGAAGTGCCCGTCGGCTTCAAGTGGTTCGTCGACGGGTTACTCAACGGCACACTAGGATTCGCGGGAGAGGAGAGCGCGGGGGCTACATGTCTGCAACTCGACGGGCGTGCTTGGACGACCGACAAGGATGGCATTGTTCCCGCGTTGCTGTCGGCCGAAATGACGGTCCGAACCGACCGCGATCCGGCTGAACTTTACCGAGGCTTGGCGCACCGCCTCGGCGCGCCCGCCGAACGGCGCTTGCAGGTCACGGCCACCCGTCAGCAGCGTGAATGCCTGGGGCGTCTGTCACCGCGGCAATTCACGCAAACCGAGCTGGCGGGAGATGCGATCGTCGGGATACTCGATCGAGCGCCCGGCAATCGGGCTGCGATCGGCGGTATCAAGGTAATGACGGAGCACGGCTGGTTCGTTGCCCGGCCGTCGGGTACAGAAGATCTCTATCGGATCTATGCGGAAAGCTTCGCCGGAGAAGATCACGTGGCGCGCATCGTGTCCGATGCTCAGTCGATGGTCGACGCGGTGCTCGAAGCCTGCTTGCGCCCTGTCGGCGGCGACCCTGACGGCTGATACGAGCAGGTACCGCCCCCGGTTCAGGCGAGAGGTTTCAGCGCGGTCGATTGCGCGGACTGGTGTTATCGGTCCTCCGACCAATAGCCGCGCCTGCCGTAGAACTCATGCAGCTCGATCTCGTAACTTCGATGGACTAGCTGTGAATCGTCGTATCGAGGGCTTCGGCGGATTGCGTCGCGCGTAAGCGAAGTCGATACCGTGTCCGTGGACCAGTCCACCTGGTCGAGCCATTGCGTTGCGATAAGCACTTCGTTGCCGGTTGACCACCAGCTCGACGTATCGATCGCCAGATAGTGGATCACCCAGTTTTCATCGTCGTAAATAAAGTCGGAAACGTGTCCGATATGACCGTCGGCGGCTTCGAGCCGATATCCGTCGACCTCGCCGGTGCTGTGCAGATGCGTATCCACCGGGGCGCTGGGCGGAGCAGGAACCGAGAACAACGGATCGCTCGTCTCAGGATCCTGTAACGGCCCGGTGGGGTCGAAAGCGGGGTACGCGCCCATCCCCCAAAGGTTCGGTCCGCCCCAGTAAGTCGGGTAGTTGTAGTAACGCTGGTACTCGACTTCGTGCTGGCGGGATACCGGCTTCTGCGTGTCGAGACCCGGGCTGTCTCTCACCTGCTGTTGTGTGAGACTGACGTACAGCGTGCGGGTGTCGGCATCGACATGCGTGACGGAATATGGTGAGATGAGCACCTGCCGGTCGTGCAGCCAGTCGCCAGTCTCGACGACGAGGTAACGGATGCACCAGTTGCCGTCATCGAAGTAGGCCTGGTGGATGTGCCCAATATCGCCGTCCTCCGCTCTAACCGAGTCCCCGTGCAACCTTCGGATGCTTCGCAACATGATGTCCTCCCCTGAGTGTCACTCGGTACGTCGGTGAACCGGCCGGCCGACCTGCCTGCGGTGCGGTGGCATTCAGCCATTTGTCCGCTAATGCTGGACGAATCCTGCCGATCGAGTCTTCTCGGATAGCCGGTATGTTTGCCACGCTACACGCAACACATGACCGATGCGGTACGAAACCGGACAAAGCGCGCGCCGCGTGCGGCGCGGAGGCAGCCCATCCGGCCGCGAGCCGTCCATTCCGGCATGTTGAGCAATCTGCGCCCGATCCTCATCATTGGGTAGCGAAGCAGCGAGGATCACCATGTCGATGTTCTGCCGGGTGAATGGGGCTGCCGGATGTGCTTCGTTCCTCAACGCAGTTGAAGCGGTATGAACAGCGAGACGCCCGGCGCCGGTACCGGTGCGTAAACGAGCGGAGGGGCGCCGTAGACATAATCGTCGCCACCATAATAGCCGCCGCTTCCATACCCGTGCCGGTCGTAGTGCCGGCCGCCCTGGTGCGTCACGTGCGCATGATTGCCCGGGGTCCCACCGTGATTCATTCTCTCCGCATGCAACGGCGTCGCGGCGACAAGGCAGCTGATCGCAACGATCAGCTCGGCGAGTCGCGTTCCCGATCTCGGCACCATAGTGGTTCGACGGGACTGTCCGATAGAAACGTCCATCATGTTCTCCTGTGTAGGATCCACAATCCGCTGGTCCGTGACTGCCATCGGCAGCCGCTATCTGCGGAAGGTCCTGAACTATTGCTTCTTGATCAGGTGGCGATCATTGCCACGGAAAATCGCATCCGCGTTCTGTTTTTGCATATCGGACATGCTGTCGTACAGCGGCTGAAATACCGTGGTCAGCTTTTTGACGCCATCGGCGTGCGTGTCGGCAACATCACTATAGGAATGGAGGTCGTCCATCGCGCTCATGCTGCTCGCGTGATCGCTACGGATTTTTCTGAGCGATTCCATCGCGTTCGCGTTATCGCGCATGACCTGCGCGACCGACTGCCACAGGGACTCCTGGCCGGGTGTGATACCAAGTCGCTGGTGCATGCTAGTGATGCGCCCGTCGACCGACTTGTGTGCCGCGACGGTCACGACGTGGGGCGGTGTTTGATCCTGTCCGGGGCCGGCGGCATTCGAGCATTGGGGGAAGGCGGCAGTGCCGAGGGCGGCTACGCCGAGGGCGACTGCCGCCGCCAGATTGGCGTAGGCAATCCGGCGGGGGAAGGCGAGAAGTGCGCGTGTCATGGCGGATCCTGGCAGAAAATTGGGAGTGAGTCGACGTACCGCGACTCTCTCGGGCGACGATAAATTCGGCACGGTACGCTTAGCTATACGCGCGATGCGCAGACTCAGTCTGTCCGATGCCGGACGGTTCGACGGTGCTCGCGGTGAGCAGACCCGGAATGATTCCCGCGCCTGCCCGGACCGACATGCACGTCTACCAACACTGGCTGGAGGAGCCGCGAACACTGCCGATGCACCGGTCGCGAAACCGCGAGCGTGCTCGTGTCGCGAAGTCCGGCGTGCTCCGGCGGCATGCCACGCTGGCGTGGCCGTCCATACGCCGGGTCAGTCGAAGCCACTGCGACCCGGCAGTCAGCTCGATGGAGGTGGTCATGCGCAGCAGGTATCGGGAGCAGCTTACGAACGGCGGCAAGAGCGAACGCAATGTCGACGAGGCTGTCGAGGGAACGTTCCCCTCCAGCGATCTGCCATCGATAGGCTGCGTGACCAGAATGATTTCCACCACTGCTCATCGAAAGCATCACCGGAAGTCGCCGCCCATCAAACACCGTTAGCACAGGCGTGTGCGCCATTCTCGATGTGCGCATGCGTCGGAACCGGCTTGCCATTTGCAATCGGCGTTCGAGACCACGACAGTGCTGCAACCGGCGGCCGGCGCGACCGCATCATGACCATTGCCGCATGGGTACGGCAGCGTACCGACTCCCGGGCTGGCCGCGCATACGGTAGCTTGACCTAAGTGGAACAGATGAACGGATAGGCGGCCGGCGCGACATCTGAACGCTGCGCGGCGCCGTCGTGCCGTTCGAGCACGCCGTCGGGATGCGCACCGAGAATCTGGTACAGCGACATCCAGCCGTGCTCGAACGCCATCGCCGAGCCGGCGAGATAGAGACGGTAGGCGCTGATGACCAGGTCGGCGTCCTTGCCGAGCACGCGGCGGGCAACGTCGACGTGATCCTCCAACGCATCGACCCAGCACCACGGCGTCTGCGCGTAGTGCGGGCGCAGGCCATTCGGCATAGAGCTGCTCGAGGCAACCGCGACTCATGACGTCCATCATCACGCTCAGATGAGCGAGTTGACCGCCCGGGAAGATGTACTTCTCCATGAAGTCGCTCATGCCGCCGTCCTCGTGCGTCGTGTTGGTTCCACTAGCGGTAATCCCGTGGTTCAGGACCAGCCCGCCTGGGCTCAGCAGGCGATGAAGCTTGTCGAAATAGCGTGGCAGGTTGTGGGATGGCCCACGTGTTCGCACATCCCAACCGACGCGATCTTGTCGAACGGCTCGGATTCGTCGATGTCGCGATAGTCCTGCAGCCGCACTCGCACGCGTCCGTGCAAGCCGCTTCGCTCGATCAGCGCACTCACTTAGAGATACTGATTCCTGGACAGCGTGACGCCCGTCGCATCCACACCGTAATGTCTGGCGGCCCAGAGCAGCAAGCCGCCCCAGCCCGCGCCGATGTCCATGAACCGGTCTCCTGGCCGCAGCATCAGCTTCCGGCAGATGTGATCGAGCTTGGCTTCTTGCGCCTGCGCGAGCGTCACCGAAGGTTCCGTGAAATACGCGCACGAATACACCCTCATCGGATCCGCCACCGCGCGTAGAAATCGTCGGAGACGTCGTAGTGACGCTGGACCTGAACGGCGTCCCGCCCCCAGCTATGGTGGGTTCGCTCCCAGATCCCGAGTTGCGCGCGCTGTAGCAGCCGTGCGAACCAGCGCCCCGCTTCCCGGGTCGGATCCGTGCCGAGTAGAACTGGCGCGATCGCCATAAGGTCGCGCATGTGCCCGATCGCGCCACGCGAGACGTGCAGGAGCGCGCGCCAGTCGCGCACGGTGAACACCAACTGCGGCTGGGCCGCGCCGATCTGCCGGCCACCGGGCAGGCGTAAGGCGCAGGGCAGCGGCAGGTCCGCAAGCCGCCGTTCGGCGGGCTGTAGGAGGCGGTCGGAGAGTAGCATGCGTCTTCCTTCGGTCGGTCGGTCGCCGCCGCAAGAAAACCGGTACACGCCATCGGTGGCGCGTTATCCTCGGCGGATACGCTGTCGAGAAGCGCTGCACTGTCGTTCATCGTTGCTGCGGGTTTCGAATCGCCCGGTCGCACACTGCGCGGCCGCTCGAGTGCCGGACACGGCTCGTTGAGGCATGGCTGCCGGGAGCGGCGCCCATCCCGCGTTGAAGCGGACAGGACGCCACTCGGTGCAGCCTGGCTCAATTTGGCTTCTTGAGCGCTTCCTTGGCGTTGCCCAGGCCTTTACGCGCTTCGCCGGCTGCTTGCTGGATGTCGCCCTTGGCCTCTTGTCCGGTGTTGCCCGTGGCCTTGCCGATCGCTTCGTTTACCTTGCCTTTCACCTTCTCGGCAGTACCCTTGATCTGGTCCTTGTTCATGATCTTCCTCCAACCCATAAATGCTTTCAGACGGATGGAATCCCGCCGTCACGAGAATGAGCCGTAGTCGACGCGGGCGCGCGAGGTGCACCCGGTTCTAACGGTCCAGTACGGTGTCGCACCCGGCATTCAAGGCGCGGGTACGCGTTGTGAAACCCCAGCGGCGCCAATCGCATTTGACGCCGGGCGACTTACACGCCGACGGAGATATATCGCGGCAACCTCGGTCCCTGCCGAACCGTGTTCCAGATATCGAATACCGCAAGCGTGCACGCAGCGAAAAGAAACAAAGAAAGTGGGGTCATCTGAGTATGTCCATGGGGCTATTCAAATGTGGGGGCCTGGAATATCGGGCATGATGCGCTTCGATCACCAAACGTCGGCACCGAAGGCCAACCACGTCATCATGCACGCCCGGCACAGGCCAGTCGGTCAGATCCCGTACAAGGTTCGGAGATGATCCCAGCCGATCGAACGCGGTCCGGCTTGGCCGGCCGCATTCTCCTCCTCATGCTACCTTGACCACCGCGCCTTTCTTCTTCAATTCGGCCGGCAGCCCCTGGAGCAGATCGGCCATTTCATCGGCGTGCCCCTCCTCCACGGCCAGGATGGTTTCGAGCATACGCCGCGTCGTCGGGTCCTGATCCCCGAGGTACTGGATAATGTCGCGATAGCTGTCGATGGCAATGCGTTCCGCCACCAGATCCTCGAGGATCATATCCACCAGCGACACACCTTCTACATACTCCGCATGGCTGCGGCTCGCCAAGCCGTCCGGCGCGAAATCCGGAAATCCGCCCAACTGCACGATCCGCGCGGCGATCATGTCGGCGTGCCGTTGCTCTTCGTCCGAGTGCAAGAGGAATTCGTTCGCGATGCTCGTCGACTGAATGCCCCTCGCCATGAAGTGATGGCGCCGGTACCGCAAGACGCACACCAGCTCGGTTGCCAATGAGTCGTTGAGGAGCCGCAGGACGGCTTCCCGGTCCGCGCCATAGCCGGCCGTCACGGCGCCGTCGTTGACATGCTTCCGTGCGCGTACGCGTAGCGTCTCGACATCGGTCAGAAAAGTACTTTCGGTCATCACATTCCCCTTTGTTCGTCCATCAATGAGAACAGCGGCCAGCAACCCGTGCAGCGTGGCCGAAGCGGCCGGGTCGCCGGCACGGGACGTTTCCGCACCGCTAGGCTTCCTTCCCCTTCACGCATCTATCCAGCAAATCTTCATCCAGCCGCCGCTGTTATTGCCTGTCGAGTGGCTGCGCGCTTAAATCCCTCGTCACACGCTCCCTGGCGCCACGAGAACGCAGCCCCCGATCGATGTTGGACCGGACCATCCGTCCGGGCCATGACCTCAGCCGCTGCTGTGGCACCGGATCGAGGCGGTTTCGACCGGCGAAAGAAATCACGGTGACCTGTCGTCGTTCCCCGATTCCCGTCGTCTTTGTTTGTATGAAAGTAAGCGCGCTCGTACGCGGAGTCTGTCCGGCAACGTACCGGATTCGACGTTGCCTTCGTGGGCTTCGCCGATACCGGAAGCTATCGGCTGACAGTTCCGCGGTGATTAACCACGAAAAGCCCGCGTTCATTACAGCCACTGTCCGAGACCGATTGAAGGACATGCGCGACACGATGCAGCACATTGAAGAGCTTCTCGCTATGGGCAAATTGACGGAGGATCTTCCTTACATGGTGAAGCCCATCCGGGAGGAGCACCCGCAGACGGATCCCGCTCAGCTCGCAGATACGGTCTTGGTCAACCGAAGCTTTTCATTGTTACGCGCTTGCCTTGAGATGTCGCGCCTTTGGACGCCCGTCCAGATCAGGGCTGCAAAAGTATCGAGCCGCTGGTTTCGCCGGCTTCCAGGCGACGCTGCGCTTCAGCCGCCTGGGCCAGAGGAAGCACTGTTCCAATGTTCGCCCTCATGCCGCTCTGCAAGCGCTGGAACGTGGCCAGCACTCCTTCCTCGTAGCGTGCCGGGTCGGACATGAAGCGGAATACACTTGGGCGAGAAAGGGCAACCGAGAGGGTCGAGCCAAGCAGAGCCAGGTCGATCGGTCCCGAGTCTCCACTGACCTGACCAACGCTGGCGACCATTCCGAAGGGACGTACAGTCCCTAGCGTCTCGATGAGGGTCTTGCCGCCGATGCCGTCAATTGCGTAGTCGACTCCGCATCCGCAAGTCAGTGCTTGTGTCGCGGTGACAAAATCCTGTTCGCGATAAAGAATCGCTTCGTCAAGGCCATGCTCTTTCGCCAATTCCGCCTTCGCCGCCGAGCCAACCGTGCCTATGACACGGGCGCCCAGCGCCTTGGCCCATTGCACGAGGACGAGACCCAAACCGCCGGCGGCCGCGTGGACCAATACGGTGTCACCAGCCTTGACGGGATAGACATATGAACACAGCATATGGGCTGTGATGCCGCGCAGCAGAAGACTAGCCGCGGTGTCATCACCTATGTCGTCGGGCAGCGGAAGAACGCGGTCGGCGCAAATATTGCGGACGCTGGCGTAGCTACCGGTTGGTGGGCCTGCGTAGGCCACGCGCTGCCCTAGGTGCAGTGATTCGACGCCAGGGCCGACGGCGTCAATGACACCGGCACCCTCGACACCTAGAACTGTGGGCAGCTCTGGCAGGGCGTAGAGGCCGGTGCGGTGATAGATGTCGACGAAATTGACGCCGATCGCAGTGTGGCGGATTCGAACTTCCCCGGCCACGAGGGGAGGGAGTGCAACCTCGCGAAGGCTCAATTGCGAAGCGTCGCCGTATTGCCCGATTACCACTTGGGCCGCATGAAACGAGGCAGCGTCGGGTGCGGATTTGGAAGTCATACTGTTCTCCTGGCGATTGATCTTGCAAGCTCATGTTGCACTGGGCAAAATGACTCAACAATTCCAGATAAATTGGCAATGAGTGTGCAAAAAAGCACAGGAAGACTGCTCCCGGAAAGCCTGCGTCTGCAATGGGACGATATACGGTATTTCCTCGAATTGGCGCGGGTCGGGAGTCTCTCGGCAGCAGCACGCAAGCTTAGTGTTGAGCATTCAACTGTTGCTAGACGGGTCGAGGCGCTGGAGCAATCACTGGAAATCAGGCTGTTTGATCGCTTGCCTAAAGGCTGGTCGCTAACACCAGAAGGCGAAACGTTGGCGATGCAGGCGAGACGCCTGGACGACGAAGCGCAGGCCTTTTCTCGCGCGGCGGTGGGTGTGTCGTCCCTGAGGGGTACCGTTCGCATCTCTGCTCCACCTGTATTGGCTAGCCATCTGCTGGTACCTCGCCTCGCGGGCATACGATCTCAGTGGATGAACATTGATCTGGAAGTCATGGGAGAATCGCGCGACGCGAATTTGGCTCGTGGCGAGGCCGATCTGGCAATTCGCATGTCAAGGCCAACCGCTTCAGGTTTGGTCGCGCGATGCATAGGGCAGATGAGCTATGGCCTCTATGCTGCCTACGGATATGCGAATCGACCAGAGTCAGAATGGGAATTTTTGGGGTATGACGAAGGTCTTAGTCAAGTACCTCAGCAGCGCTGGCTAAACCAGATTGCTGGAGACCGTCGCTTTGTATTCCGGAGCAATGATCTGGTCGCATTGCTCAATGCCGCACGAGTTGGTTTGGGGATTGCCGCATTTCCGCATTTTCTTGCGACGAATGACACAGCCTTGTGCTTACTGCCAGATCATGCTTGCTCGACTGTTCGGCAGTTGTGGCTCGTGATGCACCCGGACGTCAAACGTTCGCCCCGTGTTCGACTGGTTGCGGACCTGCTTATTAATCTGGTTGGCGAAACCCCGGAGTTGTCACTAAAAGCTAGTGTCGCTGCAGCTGATCGAGCAGGTGGCGGGCAGCTGGGCCCGGGCGGCGCCCGCCCGCGCCCGACGACGCGATCGCCCGCTGGTTCCGGCCGCTCGTCGCCCAGCAGCTGATCGGGGTCGAGGTGCGCACCGTCGGGCAGCTGGTCGCGTACTGCAACCGGCGCGGCGGCAGCTGGTGGCGATCGGTGCCGCGCATCGGCGTCGGCCGTGCGCACACCGTGGTCGCGTGGCTGCGCCGACATGCGGAGACGATCGGCGACACCGTCGCGCTCGACGTCGAGCGCGTCGATCGGCTCGTCGCCGCGCCGGAGGCGCGCGTCCCGCTGCGCCGCGACCAGCTGGTGCCGATGCATCGCTTGGCGATGCCGGCCGACCTGGACGGCTCGGCCGGCTCGAACCGCGCGCCGGCGTTCCCCTACATCGCGGCGGCGCACGACCTCGACGCCGTGTTCGCCTACCTCCACCGCTATGACGGCCAGGCGGCCACGCAGCGCGCGTACTGGCGCGAGCTTGAGCGCTTCGTGCTGTGGTGTGTGCTCGAGCGCGGCCGGCCGATGTCGTCTGTGCTGGTTGACGACTGTGAGGCCTACAAGGCGTTCCTGGCCGCGCCGTCGGATGCGTTCCGCGGACCGCAGGCCTCGCGCGCGTCCGGGCGCTGGCGGCCGTTTTCGTTGAAACCCCTGTCGCTCGACAGCCAGCTGTACGCTGTGCGGACCTTGCGCGCGGCCTTCGACTGGCTCGTGAAGGTCCGCTACCTGGCCGGCAACCCGTGGGTGGCCGTCGCCGATCCAAAGCCGCTGAAGCGCGCGACCAAGCTTCAGGTGCAGCGGGCCCTGCCGATGGACGTGTGGGCGACGGTGCGTGCGCGGCTCGCCGAGCGCGCCGAAGGCGTCGGGCCGCAGGGCCCGGACTGGCGTGTTGCGCGGGCCCTGGTGTTGCTGATGGGCGACGCAGGCCTGCGCATCGAGGAAGCTGTGACGGTCAGCCGCAGCGGTCTGCAGTGGTGGCCCGCCGAGGATGAGGCGCCGGCGACGTGGATGCTTCGCGTGATCGGGAAAGGCAACAAAGAGCGCTTCGTGCCGGTGACTGAGGATGCCATCGACGCACTGCACGAACACTGGCGGGATCGCGGGCTGGATCTCGACGCCGGCGACGCGGACCTGCCGCTGGTCGCGCCGACGGTCGTGCCACCGACGCCCGCGGGACGCTACAAGTTCGGCGTCGAGAATGGCGCGGCCACGCGGGTGGCGGGCTATACGGCGCGCGGCGCACGGCGTGTCGTGATTCGCGCGCTCGGCCGGCTGATCGAGCAACTGCCGGATCTGGTCGAGTCGTCGCGGCGCCAGCTTGCGCGGACTTCGCCGCACGCGTTCCGGCACACGTTCGGCACGCAAGCGGCGGCCGCTGGGATGGCGCTCGAGGTCCTGCAGCAGGCCCTGGGCCAGGCCTCCCTGCAGACCACCACGATCTACGTGAACGCGGAACAGCAGCGCATGCGCCAGGAAGCGGCGAAGTACCACGCGCGCCTGCAGGCCCTGCAGGAGGAGCCGTAGGTCATCGTGATCGCCGGTTAGGTCTCGCCGATTCGCGCCTCCTGCGTGCCGGCCCCGGGCTTGCAGAACGCGCGGTGCATCGCTAAGTTTGAGATCTGCGTGGTCGCCATGCTGATTGCGGAGCAGCAGCCCGATGTATCGGGCTGCGAGGCTAGCGCCGACGTCGCGCGATCGACATGGCTACTGCGGCGGCGACAGATTGATTCGTCAGGCCATCGCTTCTATTCGTGCAATGCTCGAATCCGGGCGTTGAATCGCTCGGCAAGGATAACGTGATGCGTAGACTCTCTGAAATTGCAGCCGAGGTGAGGAAAGACTGGCACCCGATCAACAATGGTGCCGCCGTGATCGCGCTCGATGCGATGGCGTCGATGGGGTCGATTTCGGCCCCCTACTTCCTTGAGCCACATGGCTACGGCGTCGTGAGTTCATTTCTCAACAATGCTAAGGGCTGGCATGGTCCGGTTGCTCGTCGAGTGAAAGCCGAGCTACGTGCGATGTTCAGGCCAAAGGATAGCGGCTGATCCACGGGGACATTGACGGAGCACAACAATCCAGAACGGTTGGGGGGCCTGCTTCCCGTGCCGGCGGAGGCCATTGAGCTTAAGGAGATTTTCGATGTGGTGGAAAATCGACTGTACGAGTTCGCTCAGGTTTTTTCCGTCTTACACTGATGGATGAGACAAGTTCGGCGTGAATGTGAGCGGAGAGGTGACCCGGGTGGCAGGCTACACGTCGCGTGGCGCACGGCGCGTCGTGATTCGCGCGCTCGGCCGGCTGATCGAGCAGCTGCCGGATCTAGTCGAGTCGTCGCGGCGTCAGCTGGCGCAGACCTCGCCGCACGCGTTCCGGCACACGTTCGGCACACAGGCCGCGGCGGCCGGGATGGCGCTCGAAGTCCTGCAGCAGGCGTTGGGCCACGCCTCGTTGCAGACCACCGCGATCTACGTCAATGCCGAACAGCAGCGCATGCGCCAGGAAGTGGCGAAGTACCACACGCGACTGGCGGACCGCCGCGGCGAGTAAGGGGGCGGTAGATTCGACATCGCGGACCAACCTATCGGAGGCGTTATGGCGTTCGTTGAGCGGGCCCGACAGTGGAAGTTGTTCTTGCCTCCAGCTCGTTAGAAGCTCGCAGCCGACAAGTTTGAGCGGCGAAACAATCGATCGGCTACGGGCATCGGCCTATCATGACGACGTCTCGGGTCAGTGATACAGATCCGGCCATTTGGCACGACTTGCAGTTTGCGTATCACGTTCTACTATCCGCTAAACATGTGCCGCGCTTCCGCGTCTGCACACCATCAAGCTGTCTAAATTTGTATAGCGTCTGTCGGTAGTGTCCCGCCGCTACATCAACAAGAAGAGATCCAACCTGGCGGGTAGGGGATCAACATGAACACCATTTTTGTGAAGCGCTTCACGCTTGCCACATTCCTCGCCTTACCTCTCGTCACCTCTGCCGCAGTCCTCACCACTCCACCAGGCTCTGGGCCTTACCACGGCTCTCCGAGGGAACGGGGCGGGGTCAATGGGAAAACTTCGAACGCGGAATGTACACAACGCAATACTGTGGAAAAAGGCCAGAGTCTTGGGTTCGCGGCTCGGCATCGCTCGACACGGGAACCGGCGACCTGACCATGCATGTTCAGCTAGAGACTGACTCGGTGAAGGCTGGTCCGTCAGGGCATATGGTGGTGCTTTTCAAGGACGCGAAGGGACAGGTTCTGGCAACCGCGAGCAGTCCTCAGTTTGCACGTGGTGGAAAGCCACACGGACATGCGGCAATCGAAGACGATTTCGGTCACGCTAGCATCCCGCCTCAGGTGGCAGCGCAGGCGGTTAGTCTCGAGGCCAGTGTCGCATGTGGGCCTGCCATGAATCGGTGGCTGAACATCGACAGTGGCAAAATTACGCAAGCGATCGATGTCGCCGTGAAGGTCGTGACGGCGGTCGGCACGGCAGCGCAGTAGTGGTGAGCGGGTCCAGACTTCGAGCAGAAGAGTTGGCGTTCCGCTTTGGCCAAAGTCGGACCCGCGGGATAACTGAAAAAGACGGCACTGTGAAAGGTACTCCGGCCGTGATGAAGCACATTTGGAACAGTGAGGGGAACGACAGTTCGGTCGTCGTTAAGACCGTAACGTACATTCCCAGCGGTGGCTAGTTCAAAGGCGTACACCCGTGCGATCAAGTGATCGGAAACCGAATATCCTGATGTACAAGCGGCGCTCGACGAATCGCGATCGCGCGTCGCTTGCACGGATCGGGAGCCGTCCATGCTGCTTGCTGTTGATCTGACCGACTCGAAGCATGTGCAGCACGAATTGTTCGACGCCGAATAAGGGCGAACGCGCCGATTTTGCGCGCGTGCTCGCGCGGGAAATCGACCAGCTGGCCGCGGGCCTGGCGGAGAGCTTCGTCGCCTTGGATTCACTGCTCGCCGCAGCGCTCCAACACGCAATGAGCGGGCTAAGCTGGTGGCCGGCTTAGCATTCGGCGCGCTCGACGACCTGATGGTATCCACCAAGCTGCTGCTGGCTGGCCAGGGTGCGCCGGCCGGCAATGTGATG